>JAKSJL010000125.1 GCA_024398295.1 Bacteroidales bacterium | reverse complement strand
ATAGGTATCCGGCAGGTCGATCGGCAGAATGTCGTGCTGGTCCCGCAGACGCCGGCTGTTGTTCCACTGGAGGAATTGATCCATGTGGCCCAGTGTCTGAATGCAGGGCACCAGCTCGATATCCAGCGCTTCCGCATAACGGTCAATCTCGCGCAGCTCGTCCTTGGAATACCTTCCGCGCAGATAGCCCCAATAGGGCTGGCCTTCCACCTCGTAGGTATCCTCCGTATAAAGCATCAAAAGATTCAGGCCGAGCATGGCCATCTTCTCCAGCAGCGCCTGCCTGTCCGAAGCCTTCTCAAGTGCCCTTATCACCATCCAGCTTTTCTTGTCATTGACAATGTCTCCGCCAATAGGCTTGCCGAAAACCTTCTCGTCACCATACGCATCGAGGTAGTCATCTGCCACCTGGAATGCAAGCCCGAGCTGGTATCCATACTCATAGAGGGCATCAGCATCCTTCTGCGAAGCTCCTGCGATGAGGGCTCCCATCTTCGCAGCACAAGCGATGAGCACGGCAGTCTTAAGGCCAATCATCTTCATATAGTCAGCCATAGGGACCTGAGCTTCATTCTCAAAATCCATATCAAACTGCTGACCGTCACACACTTCCGCAGCTGTCTTCGTGAAGAGGCCAAGTACTTCGGCGTGACACGAAGCTGGGGCCATGGCGATGCGGCGATACGCATCGATGAGCATCACGTCTCCCGAGAGGATGGCGGTGTCTGAGTTCCACTTCTTCCACACGGTAGGCACACCACGACGAAGTGGTGAACGGTCCATGATGTCGTCATGGATGAGGGTGAACGAATGGAACACCTCGAGGGCCGATGCTGGCTGTAGAAGCTCATCCCCCAGCTCGTCCTTGAAGAGGGCGTACGCTATCATGCAAAGGCGAGGACGTATCCTCTTTCCGCCGATGGCGATCATATAGCGGAGCGGGTCATAGAGCCCTGCAGGCTCCTTGGTGAACTCTATTTCATCGAAAAGTTTCTTGACAGCAATGTCAATGGCTGCGTCAGTGATCATATTCTAAGCGTTATAACACACAAAGATACGAGTTTTATGATTATCTTTGCTAGACAATGAGCAAAAAAGGGGAAGCAATAGTAGTGAAGAACGCAGGAAGTCACTTCCTGCTGAGCGAGCTGCCACAGTGGGATCTGTTCCCAGCTGTGCTGAGAGGCCGTATCCGACTTAAGGGAAGCAGCGCCACAAATCCTGTAGCCGTAGGCGACAAGGTGTGCTACGAGTACGATGAGGCGCCAAGCGCCGAGCATCCTGCAGTGATCACATCAGTGAAGGAAAGGTCAAACTATGTCATCAGGCGCTCGACGAACCTGTCGCGGCAGTCACACATCATCGCGGCAAACGTGGACCAGGCCTGTATCATTGTCACACTCTATTTCCCCGAGATCAAGCTCCCCTTCCTCGACAGGCTCCTCGTCACATGTGAGGTGTACAATGTCCCCGCTGTCATCGTCCTGAACAAGGTAGACATGTACCGCGAGCAGGCGCCGAACTACATGAAGGAGTTCCACGACATCTACGAGGGGGCAGGCTACCGCATCATCGAGACATCCGCCCTCACCGGCGAAGGTGTGGAGGAGCTGCGAGAGGCATGCAAGGGCAAGGTGAACCTCTTCTCCGGAGAGTCGGGCGTAGGCAAGTCTTCGCTGATCAAGGCGGTGGACCCCGCTCTTGACCCGAAGACAGGCGCCATCTCCGAAGTACACCTTCAGGGCAAGCACACGACCTCCCTCTATGAGATGTACCCTGTCGCCACGGGAGGCTATATCATCGACACGCCTGGACTTAGAGGATTCGGCCTCGTGGACCTGAAGAAAGAGGAGATCGCTCTCTACTTCCCAGAGATGCTGAAGGCATCGGAAGGATGCCGCTTCACGCCATGCACCCACACACATGAGCCAGGATGCGCCGTGAAGCAGGCCGTAGAAGACGGCATCATCAGCGCCGAGCGCTATAACTCCTACCTCGGCATGCTCGAGGAGGACGAGAAGTTCAGGTAGTCAACTACCCATTAGCTGAAGACTAATGGGCTTGTGACTGCCCAGTAGTGCGAACGTTATGCTATTCGCCATAACTCCTACCTCTTATCGCCTTTCGGCGTGGCGTCACATCGCAGGGTGATTGACTGCACCCTCCGTCACCCGGCCTGCCGG
>JAKSJL010000124.1 GCA_024398295.1 Bacteroidales bacterium | reverse complement strand
AGTGTTTACCACTGAAGTACAAGGCGGAAGTTCTTCACGCCAGGCTCATCGCCCTGATAGTAGAAATCGCTTGTGGTGTAGTATACATCCACGCTACCTGGAGCAAACTCATAGTCAGTGGATGTCTGCCAATAGAAGTCGCCGTCTGAGTCTGCGCCATGGAAGTAACGCACTGATGGAAGGACTGCCTGAACACCGTCAGAATAAACGACGAAACAGCTGACATTACCCTCCTCACAGATAAGCTTTGTAAGTGCATCAACCTTGAAATGTGCTGTATAATAGTATGTTCCATCACCATTGTCCACCTTGCTCCAAGCATTTGCAGGACAATTGAGAGAGAGAACCTCCCAGTTCATACCCTCGCCGTCTTCACCCTTAGGTCCTCTAGGTCCCATAGGTCCCTCACATGAACATGCAGCCAATGCTATCGCCATAGCTGCGAAGATCTGAAGAATTCTTTTCATAACCGATTTTCCTTTGAAATGCAAATATAGCTAATTCATTTCAAAATGCGTACCTTTGTGTAGACAGACACAGAAAATGACGTACATAAAGTGCATATTGCCGCTGAAGCTAACCTGGGAGCCGTACTACAGTACAGACTGCCAGGTGGCCATAGGTGAGCGTGTACGCGTGATTTTCGCAAGAAAGGAGTACGTCGGAGTGGTATCTGACATCGTGGATACCCCAGAAGTAGCGACAGACAGGATACTCGGTATAAAGTCCGTGGAGAGTGGACTGGAATCCATCACTGGCGAAGAGATAAGGTTCTGGAGATTTCTCGCTGACTACTACATGTGCACAGTAGGTGAAGTCTATAAGGCAGCCTATCCTGAAAGCAGGACAAAGAGCGAAAAGACAGCCGCGGGCATAAAGGAGCGGCTGGCGGCGAGCAAGGAGCGTAAAGTAGCCTCGCTCGCGGAGCGGATAGAGAGGCTGCGGGAGCGACTTGCGAAAAAGGATGACGCACTGGCGAAAAAGCACAGTGAAAGCGTCATTCAGAGGCTCCAGGCAGAGAAAGACAGCATATTACAGCAGATAGAGCTCACGCAGAAGGCTATGGAGAAGGTGGCTGCAGAGCAGAAGTGCGGTGAAAGCATGGAGCCCGTGACAGCAGAGGCACTCCCTGAGATCCTGAAGCCTGCTCTTGAGTCAAGCGTCACGCTCATCCAGGGTGCCGACAGGCTTGAGACATATGTAAGACTCGCTTCACACACATTGGCTGAAGGAAAAGACGTCCTTCTGATGGTCCCTGAGATAGTCTTCACCGAGCAGCTTGCAGACACATTGGAAGACGTGTTCCCAGGACGTCTCCTGACATTCCACTCACATGAGAGCATAGTCAGGCGAAGAGAGGTGGCCAGCAGCCTCAGAGAGAAAGGCGAAGGCCGCATCATACTGGGCACCCGCTCCGCGCTATTCCTGCCTTTCGCTCAGCTCGGGCTCGTCATAGTCGACGACGAGCATGACACCTCCTACAAGCAGGACTCGCCCGCCCCACGCTATAACGGCAGGGACGCGGCAGTGATGCTGTCACGCATCCATGGCTGCCGGACAGTGCTGGGATCAGCCACTCCATCGCTTGAATCCATCCACAACGCCCTACTGGGCAAATATGCAAGCATTACTTTAGAAGCGACGTCACATATTACTGATATAGAGGTAATTGACACCTTTGCCGAAAAGAGGAAAAACGGCATGCTAGGAGAGGTTTCCAGGAAGCTGATCGAAGCTGTCCAGGAAGTGGGAGGAAAGGTTCTTGTGCTCGTCCCATGGGCGCCGGATGAGGAGTTCAGGGAGTCCATCCAGAAGCATATCGAGTGCGAGATTGCCACCACATACGCCTCAAAGAACATGAGGCTGGAGGGGTATTCACTCATAGCTGTGATGCATGCCGAATTCATGCTGAAGCGTGAAGACTTCCGTGCTGACGAGAGGGCGTTGCAGCTCATCGAGCAGCTCAGATCCCGTAGCGAGGGAGCTAGACTGGTCATCCAGACCTCGAAAGCCGAGCATCCTGTATTCACCCAGATGCTGGCGAGATACGACGGCCTCGCCCTGCTTGAAGAGCGCAAGGATTTCGGTTTCCCGCCATTCACCAGAATGATTGAGATCAGCGTCAGGGATGCAAACGAAGCGCGCCTTAAAAAGCTCGCCAGGGAGCTCGCCGCTCACTTGCCGGTAAACGTCATTGGCCCAATGCCTAAGGAGACCTACAAGGGCGACGAAACGCCTTCGATGGCCCTTTGGGCAATGCTCCCCCGCACAAAAGAACTCGCGGCGCAGAAGGAATCCCTCTACGCCGCTGTCAATGACTTCGAGAAGTCATTCAGATACCAAGGCCACATCTCCATCGATGTAGACCCTGTATAAGCTATTTCTCAGCCTTATAACCAAGCTTCTTGATTGCTGCCGCAAGCTTCTCCTCTGAGGTCTTTGACGCATCGTAAGTAACTACGATGGTCTGGTTCTCGACACTCACCTTGAGATCCTTGACTCCCTTCTCGAAGGCAATGTTCTCCTGTACCTTCTTTGCGCAGTTAGCACAATGAAGATTGCTCTTGAATGTTACTGTCTTAAGCTCCTTCTTTGGCTTAGGTGCTGAAAGTTCAGACTTAGCTGGTTCGTTTGCAGCTGAAGATGTTACAGCTGGAGCGCAGAGCATAAGGGCTGCTGCAGCAAGGATGACAATTGATTTTTTCATATTGTATAAATTAAGATTATTCAGTTTTCCAGATGGT
>JAKSJL010000123.1 GCA_024398295.1 Bacteroidales bacterium | reverse complement strand
ACTCTCACTGAACCGAGAGCGATATGGGTGACGCTGATGTCACGTCCTGCCATGAACATATTTGCGACGTCCTTTGAGTAGAAACATCTGTAAGGCAATGCATAAGGGTCAATAGGAGTGAGGACTCCGATGGACATCCACTCTGCTCCAGGGTACTTGTCAGCATTCCTAGGATCTGGATAATGCTGGTCGATACGCCATGTGGTGGTACAGGTACCATCCTCATAAGGGATAGGTCTTACAAGGTCCTGCTCACGAAGCACGAGATCGCCTACGATACGACGGCTCTCTCTCTTTCCAGAGACATGTGATACCCAAGTAAGGTGTGTGCACTCCCAGTCCTCCTTCTTCGCAAGTCTGTTCTTGCAGTAAGAGAAGGTGGAATAAGCCACATACATGCCGTAGTCACGGATCTTCTCCGCATCTGCCACCTGGTCGTCGTTCATGCCGACCTCCCAGTACCAGTTCGCTCTGTGGACAGGCTCCACGGTGGTCTCGTCAAGCTTCAGTCCCCAGTCAAACGAATCTGGGAAGGTACAAGGGAAGTTCCAGTCCTCACAGTACCACTCGATAGAGACTCCCATGGTGTATCCATCGGCCTTCTCAGGAGCAAGGCTCTCGCCATACTCGCTTCTGGCCTCACGCCCCATCATGGTCTCAGCACCAGCCATGACTGCGAGATGTGCATCACCTGTACAGTCAGAGAAGGTATAGCCGGAGATCTTTATCTTGGTCTGCTTGGTCGCCTCGACCGCAGTCACGCTCTTGATCTTGTTTCCATCCATCTCCACAGAATCCACTGTATAACCGGTGAAAAGGGTGATGTTCTTCTCCGCAAGAATCACGTCCATCTTCTTCCAGTCCTGGTAGTGATGCGCTCCACGAGCGTTTCCGATACGGTCTGGACCGATCTCATTGAGGATATATCCAAGCGAAGGGAATGGTGCCATGTTGATCTGGCCTCCAAGACCCACGCGGACCTCAGAGGAGTTGTTTCCACCAAGGATATAACGGTCCTGTATGAGGGCCACCTTCGCACCGAAGCGGGCTGCAGCGATGGCTGCACAAAGACCTGACATTCCAGCACCTACGATCACGAAATCATAGTATCCCTTGTCCTCTACAGGCTCTACGCCCAGGATAGACTCACGGATGGCCTTGTAGTCCTCCAGAGAGTCTCCCGGCACCTCATCAGAGGTAGTGAAGATGATGGCATCGCATCTTCCATCGAGACCCATGAGGTCATGAAGCGCTACTTCATGCTTTCCCTTGGCCAATGTGTATATACCACCCTTCTGCCAGTACCACTGCGCACGTGCAGCGCGTGCCTGAAGGCTGACATCGGACTTGTCCTCGTCCTTGCCGACACCGAACTCAGCGGCATCAGCTACGCCGTCCACCTTTACCTGGAAGATGCCTGGTGTCTTTCCTTCTGACCAGAACGCAGTCCAGTTCTTTGTACGCACCCAAAGGGTATATTCTCCATCCTCCTTCACTTCGAAACTGGTGCGGGCATCCTTCTCGAGAGGCTTTCCTATGCCATGGGCGAGAAGGTAACTAGAGCCCATCTGGAGTACAAACTGCTGCTCCAGAGTCCAGTCACCGAGGTCATCGAACCTGGTGGCTAGAAGCATGATTGAATCAGTACTTTTCATTTATTATCGGTGATTTTGTCTTATACAGGATGTCATTGCACAGGGCAATACGGCTCATGCAGTACTCCTTGAAAACTATCCATTCATAATATGGTCCCTCAGCCCCCTCAATAGGCAGGGTGAGGTCCTTTCCGTCATGTGCCACCCTCACGAGCACATTCCCTTTCCTGTTCTTGTAGAAGACGAACTCAATGGCCGTGGCCATTGGGACACAAGAATAATTGTAGACATTTTTCACATCGCGAGGATCTGCAGCTGTCTGGTTGAAGCCCTCCACATCGAGGACTGTGAGGAGCGACGACACCTTGAAATCATGCCCCAGACGCAGCCTGGCTGCCATCTGTGGGTCCTGGATGTCCGCTTCCGCATACTTGATTATGTCTCGGAGCAATGCCTCCGAAAGGCTCCAGTTCCTTCCCTTGAAGTATTCATTCTTTCCGCAGATGCAGTAGAACCTGAAATTCTCGCACTCCCACATGGCCAGCATCTCCTCAGGGGTCACGAAATCCATGAAGGACACCTCGCTCGAGAATGACTGAGTGTTCGAGATGAGGTAGTAGAACATCTTCTGCGCCGTGATGGCATCGGGATAGACCTTGGTGACAAAGGTCCAGTCCTTGAAGAGCCTGCCGAAAAACACATCGGGATCGGCATTCTCCTCCCACAGCTTCCCGTAGTCAGGCTGCCATGGCGCATTGGCTGCCTCCAGCGAGGTGCTGTAGTCACGCACCTCCGCCTTGGGATTGAAACTGGTGGTAGGGTTCAGCGCACCCATATCCACATTTGATGCGCTCATGTCTATATCCAGCTTCGGGTTCAGTCCCTTCAGGGTCTCGCACTCGGCGGCAAGGGAGATGATGGTCCTTGTCAATGTAGTCGAGCGCGCATCGATGTGACGTGCTCCCTTGAAGATGGAAGGATATCGACGATACAGCTCAGCGGCCAGCTCACGATGCTGGTCCGCGCCGCTCTGCGTGAGATCGAAAGCGCGCCCCTCCACGAGGGGATACAGAAGCTCGTAGCGTCTGAGAAACTCCTCGCCCTGCTCGGTAAGCATGGACTGCTCTCGAGCCATGGTGAGCAGTTTCAATGCATC
>JAKSJL010000122.1 GCA_024398295.1 Bacteroidales bacterium | reverse complement strand
TCGGAAAACCCCAGCCGCACCAGATCCTCCACACTGACAGTGTTTGGGTCGAACGAGAAACTCTCCACCCTACGCTTCACGAATTTGTCGTAGACCTTCTGCGCGGCATCATTGCTCTCGGTGCGCGGCGTCCCTCGTCGTCCGGCATAACGCCCTGACGAGCCGTGCGAGACATATTCGCGCCCCGGCCTTCGCGAAGCGCTCTCATCGCCGGAGTACGCCGACTCCACTGCAGCATCGTCTCCGAGCAGCCGCCGCGCCAGCGCATCATCCACCACGTAAACCGTATCCGGGGCATCACGGTTCGATATGATGCGCGATACCGCGGCACTGTGTATGAACAGCGCTACCTGATAGCCAATGACCAGAAATGCAAATGAAATGGCTCCTACCTTGAATGCGGCAGAAACCCTACCCCTGCTCGGGGCCTCCTGTGAAGTTTTCTTCTCCATCCTCAATCTCCTCCTCCATATGTTTAAGTCTATATTTTGAGACCTTCTTTTGTCTCATTGGCTCGTCCTGAGCCTCTTTTTTCTCCACGACGACAGCTTCAGGATCGGCTCCTGCGACCACCATCACTATCTCACCCTTCGGTTCGTGCTCGCGGAACCACTCCGCCACCTCCGCAAGAGTGCCCCTTCGGTGCTCCTCATGGAGCTTCGATATCTCCCTCGCTACCGAGCACTGCCTGTCTGGGCCGAACGCCTCTGCCATCTGCTCCAGAGTCTTCACGAGTCGGTACGGAGACTCGTAGAATATCATGGTCCTTGGCTCAGACGCCAAGCCGGCGAGTATACCCTGACGTCCCTTCTTCTGCGGAAGGAAGCCTTCGAAGCAGAACTTGTCACAAGGCAAACCAGACGACACGATAGCAGGAATGCATGCTGTAGCACCTGGAAGCGTCTGCACCTCGATCCCTTCAGCAGCGCAAGCACGCGCGAGAAGGAAACCAGGGTCCGAGATGCCTGGGGTACCGGCGTCGCTGACCAGAGCCACATTCATACCACCAAGGATCTTATCCTTCACCAGCTCCACCGTCTGGTGTTCATTATACTTATGATGTGACTGGAGAGCTCCGTGAATATCATAGTGATGCAGCAGGACTGATGTGGTGCGGGTATCCTCGGCAAGGATGAGATCCGCCTCCTTCAGGACCCTGATGGCCCTCAAGGTCATATCCTCGAGATTTCCTACAGGAGTAGGCACTATGTACAGAACTCCAGCCATGTACTATCTGACCTTTCTGCGGACCGCCATCATGAAGCGGTAAACCACATCTGAATCAAGATTCCAGTTCGGGAAATTCGCCTCTACGTACGCCTCCACCTCATCGAGAGTAGACATCTCATTCATGGCTGTGATGGTAGACTGGTACATAAGCGCATCACCGCGGAACAGGCTGTTCACAAACAGCACCCTGTCGTTGAGAGGAATGGCACTGATGATGCTCTTCACAGGGAGTCCAGGCACTGCTGTCTTCCAAGGGCGTCTGTCCTCAAGGTTCTCCTTGACTGTCTTCTTCGCCTTCTTCTTGCTCGCATCATTAATGCTCTCCACTGGCGCTGCAGGCTCATCCACTCCGAAGAGTGCCGCCAGAGGATCCACGTCCTCAGGCTCTGCAGGAGCAGGAGCCTCCTCAAACATAGGAAGATCATCTTCTGGCAAGTCTTCTGGAAGATCTTCTGGTAAGTCTTCTGGAAGTGGCGCCTCTTCCGCCACAGTCTCTTCTGCCACAGCAGCCTCCTCCACGACAGACGCCTCTTCAGACACTACTGACTCAGCAGTCTCCTCAGGAGCCTGTGCTGGCACAGGGATATCTGGAATGGCTACAGCTGCGAGCATGTCGTCGTCGATCGAAATCTCGACTGGCTCGATATCGGCCACCTCCATCTGAGGTGCAGCATCAGCTTCAGCTTTGACAGCAGCCTCTACTTCCACGAGCTGCTTCTTGAGTTCATCTATCTGTCCCTGAAGAGAAGCAATGGCTTCATTTATCAAAGACAATTTTTCTGTAAGGCTTACTTCCATAAGATTTTTGTCTATATTTGCACTAGTACAACCACAAATTTAAGCAAATAAAACAAATGTTTTCCGAAAATTATAGAAAATCAGGCTGCATTGAGGTAATCTGCGGCTCCATGTTCTCAGGAAAGACAGAGGAACTCATACGCCGACTGAAGAGGGCGCAGTTCGCAAACCAGAAGATCGCGATCTTCAAGCCGACCATCGATGTACGATATTCTGAAGAAAATGTGGTATCGCACGACCTTCACTCCATAAGGTCCACCCCTATCCGCAACCCACAGGAGATGTACAACATCCCAGAAGATGTGAAGGTAGTAGGCATCGACGAGGCTCAGTTCTTTGACCTCAGCATCATCGAAGTGGTGCAGAACCTGGCGAACAAGGGCGTACGCGTGATCATTGCCGGTCTCGACACCGACTATCTCGGGAAGCCATTCGGCCCTATGCCTGGCCTCATGGCCATCGCCGAGGACGTCCAGAAAGTCCACGCCATCTGCGTGAAGTGCGGCAGCCTCGCTAACCACTCGCACCGTCTCTCCACAAACAAGGACCTCGTGGTCCTCGGCGAGAAAGACGTCTACGAGCCTCTCTGCCGCGAGTGCTATAACGCAGCCATCGATGCAGAAAAAAGCCTATAGCGATAATCCAAACACAGCTGTGCCCCTCGGCAGAGGCAAGAAGCAATACTGCACAAAAAAATGAAGAGGTCGACCGGTGGGTCGACCTCTCATTTATTTAGCGACTTGTTGCGAAGAACATTCCATCCTTGACATCTAGTTCAGGGATATGACTGGATCTATCCGGTTTATAATGGAATGCAAAACTTCCGCATAGATGTC
>JAKSJL010000121.1 GCA_024398295.1 Bacteroidales bacterium | reverse complement strand
CCGCGCTGTCTGCTCAGTGTCGTATGACTTTCCATCGAAGGCACGAGTATTCTCTTCACGATAGCGCTCAGGATCGCCTGCATCAAACTTGAAACCATCGATACCATATTTGTCCTGAAGATCAGTAAGGGTCTTCTTGAAGTATGCATATGCCTCAGGATTAGAGAGGTCATAGCATGCACTGAGTCCATTCCACCAGTCAAGGATTGCAGGACGATCCAGCTTTGAATCCATGACGAGATATCCCTTGTTTCTGAGCATTCTGTACTCCTGGCTATCAGGAGATACGAAAGGACAGATCCAGAGCATAACCTTGAATCCAAGAGCGTGGAGCTCATCCATCATTGCCTTCGGATCTGGGAATCTGTCTGGACGGAACTCTGTATTTCCATAGTACTTCTGCCAGTTATCATCGATCATGATGACTCCTGTAGGGAAACCATTGTCCACGATGCCATGAGCATACTTGAGGATATCAGCCTGGTTCTGGTTGTATACAAGCTCAATCCAAGTGTTGTACTGAGGTACATTGAGGAACTCAGCTGGAGGAATGGTGCCAGTAGGAGGAAAATGCTTGGCTGAAGCCGCAAGGAACGCATCTCTAAGCGTTGCGCCAGCGCTGACGCACTCGACCTTTCCACGTATAGGGTCAATGCTTATGACACCATCCTTAATTGCACCCTTGAAAGAGCCATCACACCAGATATACCTTCCCTTATTTGATACAAAAAGAGGTGTGGTCTGGTTGTTGAAATTCTGCTTTGAGAGGTCAAACTCCAGAGAAGTAGCCTCATCAAAAGGCATTTGTACACCCATGTCAGTGATGCAACCCCACCATTTCTCACCAGGGAGCATGGAGATAGACTGCTTCTGCGCAAATGCCTGGATTCCCATAAGCATTGCGATAGCTGTTATGAACAAAGTCTTTTTCATGTTTATTTTAGCAATGAATTAATTGTATTTGCAATTTCATAATTTTCCTTGATGCCACCAAATCTGTCGGCACAAGGGCCAAAGGCATATATAGGCACAGCGATTCCGTTATGTGAATCATTGCCAAAGGCAACACCAATCTTCCCCTTTTCCAGATCGCCATCTTGTAGAGTAAGCGCCCCGGTAGCGTGATCGGCTGTCACCACGACCAATGTATGACCATCACGTGCAGCCCACTCCAGTACATCGCCAAGGGTACGGTCGAAATCCAAGAGTTCTTCCATAGCAAGGTCGATACGGTTCGAGTGCTCCCAATCATCGATACAAGACCCCTCCAACATGGCGACAAAGCCTTTCTCACCCGATGCATCATCGAGCATATCAAGGCACTTACGCACCATGTCGCGATATAGTTCGCCCCTTTTCTCTGCCACTGGAAG
Organism: Bacteroidales bacterium; assembly: GCA_024398295.1. Taxonomy (GTDB): domain Bacteria; phylum Bacteroidota; class Bacteroidia; order Bacteroidales; family UBA932; genus Cryptobacteroides. Next base: position 1,682 of record JAKSJL010000121.1, on the reverse strand, counting down.
ATTCTCATCAGCCAGCAAAGCAGCGACTGGAAGTTCTGTGGCGCGACCCAGCGCCATCTCATCGAGGACTACATGAAAACCAGCCTTGTCCATCTCCGAGACTATATCTCTGTGGTCATTCCTTTTCTTGTAAAAATAGTTCAACCCACCACCAGCGATAAAGTCTACGCCACAAGTCAGATAGTCAGCGATAAGGTCGTCATATTCGTACCTGCTGTCGTTATGGCAGCAAAAGTCGCAAGGAGTAGCATCATTCAGCATACAAGTCACAACTACACCTGTCTTATAGCCATGATTACGCGCATTCACAAGCAGACTTGGAACTTCCGTTCCATCTGGAGCAGTACCTATATGCTCCAAGTCCGTCTTCTGGCCAATGGCAAGAGCAGTACCACCTGCAGCTGAATCGGTTATGAGAGAATTTGCGGCATATGTCCTGGACAAGCCAATTACTGGCATATTGTCAAGGTTCAGCTTTCCATGGTTCAGCACCCATGCACAGCTCACCTGCTCCAAGCCCATTCCATCACCTATCATGAAGATGATGTTTCTCACTTCGCCATCACGCGAGGGCTCTACGACAGTCACCACATCATAAACGCGGTCTGTCTGATAATAGGTCAGGCGAGTATCTTTTTGCTCACCTTTACAAGCTGTAAGCATCATCAGGATGCCTATAACAAATGCAATTCTTCTCATAATTATACTCTTAGGAATATCTTGTGTCTATATAAATACCTGAGGATAAAGAACACTATGATCACATTGAACAGCACAAGGACAAGGTTATACCACGCCTCACCCACATACTGCTCGAGACCATAAAGGAGAGACTGTCCGATGGACTTGAAGCTTACCTTCACGATCATGTAGGCCACAATGGAATTCATTCCATATATCTTCAGCCACTGAAGTCCTTTCTTCCAGCCCCTGTAATCCACGATGTAGTAGAAGAGCAGTATAAGGAGAAATGAGTAGCCACTAGTCACAAGCACCATTGAGCTGGTCCAGATCTTCTTGATCACCGGCATCTGAAGATGCCAGAGCCATCCTGCGGCGACCATTGCGACACCGGCGACAAGAAGCGTCAGCATCTTCTTCCTGTCGCTGCCATCGCCCTTCAGGATCACACCGGCGAGCGTGCCGGTCATAGTAGTGGCGATGAAGCCAAGGCTGCTCAGGATCCATGTATAGCGATAGCTGTCGGCGAAGGTCACGATGCCGGCAGCGTTCACTATGGCATGGTCTCTCCACCTTCCCATCACGACTCTGTCGATGTACTCGCAGAGGTTGCCATCAGGGGTGAAGTCTCCCCCGCCATAGCCACCCACGCGGACAGACATCATCAGCGCCCAGTACAGGATGAGCAGGCCAGCCACGATACCGATCTGGGTGCGTGGCTTTGTGTTCATGAAGAAGACCGCAGCGAAGAGATAGCCCACTGCGATACTCTGCAATGTGTTTGTGAATAGTTTCAACGTGCCAATGTTCAAGTCCAGAAGGTGGCCCTGATAGATCATTCCAAACACCCAGAGGACAATCACACGCCTGAGGACACGAAGATATGCTTCCTTCCTTTTCTTTGTGCCATCAATATACTTGGAGAAGGCAAATGGGATAGCCACGCCAGACATGAACATGAAAAGAGGCATGATCATGTCCCAGACTGCAAATCCGGCCCA
>JAKSJL010000120.1 GCA_024398295.1 Bacteroidales bacterium | reverse complement strand
CTGAACCGTGCGCGGGGTGCAGAAATCCGCTATTTGCACCTCCAGGCCCGCGAGGCAGCGCCTCCAGGTGCGCAGAGGGCCCGATCGCACCTGCGGTGCCCCCGTCGAGGCAGAATAAAGAAACAGCGTGAAATCTTGCCGATTTCACGCTGTTTCTGTACCGGTAGCCGGGAATGGCTAGACGGTGATGCTGTAGTCAAAGTCGAGGGCGGCGGCTGGAGCGACGCGCTGGATCCAGTCTTTCTCGCTGAAGTCGCCTGTGAATTCCACGCGGTCGGTGCGGCCGAGCCAAGGCTCGATGCACACGAACGGCGCGTCCTTCTGGGGTGGCGACCAGAGAGCCATCACCTCGCAGCAGTGACTCACGACAGTGAGGAACGGCGCCTGCTGCTTGTCGAAGAGAGTGACTTTCTTCACCACGCTTCCCTCCTGCACGAGCGCGTCGCCACTGAAGAGATCGGCGGTCAGCGGCAGCTGACCTCCTGGGATCTCGAAGTGGCCCTTGAGCGGCGAGCAGCAGCCCTGCGCGCCCAGTCTGGAGATCTCCAGAGACTCCACCTTCGCGTCGGCGGCGTCGAAGAGTTCAGCGTATGCGTGAACTTCGTCTGCCTTCGAAAATTCAGGGTAATTGAATGCTGGATGAGCTCCTATCTGGCAGTACATTTCCTCTGAAGAAGGATTCTTTACAGTCCAAAGAATGTGCACTGTAGAGCCCTCCAGGGTATATTTCGCCTCGAGATGAAACTCATATGGATACTTTGCGAGAGTCTCCTCGGAGCTGTCAAGGGCAAGGACGAGGGCATTGGCATCTGCCTTCACGACCTCGAAATCCATGTCCCTGGCGAAGCCGTGCTGAGGCAGATGATACACGCCACCATTGGCCTTATACTCGCCGTTCCACACCTTGCCCACGATAGGGAAAAGGATAGGGGCGCTGCGCTTCCAATACTCTGGATCCGCCTGCCAAACATACTCGGTGTCGCCTTTCTTGAGGCTGATGAGCTCCGCTCCGTGAGTAGAGACCTCGATGCTGATGATTCCGTTTGAGAGTTTCATATTACTTAACATCAAATGCGAAGATATGCGCCTTGTCGGCTCCCCAGGTAGAGTCCACCACGATGCGGACTGCATCGGTCTGGACAGCGTCGAAGTGGACATTCACGAGACGCCTGTAGTTGTCGCGAACCTCTGCGACGGTGACCCACTCGCCTGCTGCAGGGTCTGATGCATTGGCCTTGCGAGCCTTGCGGGTAGTGGCAGGGACGCGCACCTGAACCTGGAAATTGCGTACCATCTCGGATGGCATAGGGACGCGCTCGGTGGTCGCTTCGAGCTTGCGCATGCGCTTGCCGCGTACCTTGAAATCAGAGTCGAAGATGAAGCGCGCTGACTCCACCGTCACTGGCTTGTCCCAGGTGTAGGTGAGGTTCACTGCGCCCGGAGCGGCGTATGCTCCATTGTCCTCGCCGTCCCACTCGCGGTCGATACCATTGCGAAGCGGCTCATTCTCGGCCAATGTCTTAGCGGCCAGAGTGAGGTCGCTGACCTTCCTCCAGCGGTAAGGGAGCATGCAGTCGTCCTGCTCGAGGCGGTCCTGGAGCTCCGCAATGTAATCCTTGCGGATGTCGGCAGGGGTGACATTATTCTCAATGATCATGTTTGCCGCTGTACCCACAGCCTGGCCAATGAGCGCGCAAGTAGCCATCACGCGGGTAGCCGAGAATGCGAGATGCGACGCCGAAATGTCGCGGCCCGCAAACATAAGGTTAGGGACATTCACTGAATAAAGGCAATCGTAAGGAATGCCAAATCCCTGAGGGACAGTATATTCAATAGAAGCAAGGCCCTTGTTCATGAAGCCATTTGGATTATGGTCGTCGAGAGTCCATCCACCATACGCCACCACGTCCTCGAAGTGTCCGCCTGACACCACGTCGTCCTGGGTCAATGTATAAGGAGCCACATAGCGGGTGGACTCGCGCTTGCCTGGGATGGCGCCGATCCAGTCGAGGTCGTACTCGCGGCACTGTTCAACATTGTTCTTCATGTACTCCCAGATACCATAGGCGATCTTCTTCAGTTCGAGCTGGATTTCATTGGCATCAAAGATGGTGTCGAACTTCACGCCTGATGACTCGATCCACCAGAAGTTGTTGTCGTGAGCCCTCCAGATGATCTTGTAGTTATATTTCTGTCCAGGGATGGTAGATGCAGGAGTATCGTAGTCGAAATCGTCAGCGGTGAAGTGGTAAGCCCACTCTGGAGCGACGAATGGGTGATGCTCCGTGGTCTTCCTGAGCTGGAGCAGGATGGAGTTGCCCATCGTGTTTGAGCTGGCTCCCTTGCTTGAGAGGAAGGATTCATTGTACTCCTCCCTAGCCTCGGTTCCGCGACGGAACCTTGCTCCCGAAAGACGGAGAATTCCGTCGCCGGTGCAGTCGAGGAAGAGCTTTCCGCTGATGTTATAATGAGTGTAATTGTTTGAATTCCAGCACTTGACAGCAGCGATTCTGTCTCCATCCATCACCACATCCTCAACGGCTGTGTTCAGGAAAAGCTTGATGTTTGGCTCCTCGATGACGGTAGAGTAGATCACGTCATCCCAAAGGGTGTAGCGCTGCAGAGGGTTGAAATAGAAATTTCGGCACTGCATCTCCTCAAGGATTCCGGCCTCCTGGCACTGATCCTCCTTGACACCCACGATACCCATACGCATCTCGCTGGAGGTGTTTCCTCCAAGCATAGGTCTATCCTGGATGAGGATGACGTGCGAACCATGCCTTGCCGCAGAAACCGCAGCACACACGCCCGCAAGGCCACCACCACAAACAACTATCTCAGTGTCATAATCCAATGTCCTCACAACCTCAGAGTTCTTCTCTGTAAGCAGTTCGTTTCTGAGCTGTGCCCCAGCAGGCAAGCTGACCAATGAAAATGCTGCCGCAAGAATCCCGGCAGACTTCAGGAAAAAAGCTTTCATTTCAGTGTTTATAACTATAATGGCTCAAAGTTATACAATTTTACACTAAAATCCTCCATCTTTCACCCATTTCGCCGCGCCCCCCCGCGCCACCGGCGCGGCTTCCGTCCGCGCTGTGGTCGCGGCCCCTGCCGTGCCCCCCTTCCCTTGCTTTCCGCGACCCCGACAGATTCGACGTTTCATCCGGGTCGTGGCACAGAAACCTTCCATCTCCATCCCATGCCGGACGCGACCCCGACAGATTCGGCGTTTCATCCGGGTCGTGGCACAGAAGTCGTCCATTTTCCTTTTCTGCCAGACGCGACCCCGACAGATACGCCATTTCATCCGGGTCGTGGCATAGAATCCGTCCATTTCTTTCCCTTGCTGGACGCGACCCCGACGGATTCGCCTTTCCATCCGGGTCGTGGCACATAAGCCTTCCATTTCCCACCCCTGCCGGACACGACCC
>JAKSJL010000012.1 GCA_024398295.1 Bacteroidales bacterium | reverse complement strand
GTGATGATGATGTTCGTGTGCCATAATAAATCTGTTTTTGACGATGCAAAGGTATAGCGAAGGAGACGCAACCAGGTTGCAAATGCATTTTCTTTATAGATTTCTTATTCACCTAAAGTATCACTATATATAATTGCACATATTTAGCTATCGCACAAATATTTCCATAGAATTAATACGCTATAAGACCAAGATCGAGATAGAAGATATGGTACATTATGCCTTACTGAATCTATTTTCTTGTATATCAGTATATTGAACCAAGTATTCTAAAGAATAGGTTTATATAGATAAAAAGTAGATGACAGAATGAGATAAGTATAGAAAAATCACTATTTTTGTGAATGTAATTAAGCGTCATGAAGTCATGAAAGCATTGAAGATAACATTGGCCTCGATAGCAGGCATAGTGCTGGCAGCCCTGGTCGCTGTAGCATTGGTCTGGGGCGGCGAGATCCGCACCCTGGGCACCGTCAAGCAGGTGGAAGAAAACAAATACCTCTACCAGATGGAGTACCTCGCTCCGTATGACCTCGACGAGCTCGTAGAGAGCGACATCGACTCTAATGCGAAGCTCCTCGAATACGTGGTAAAGAAGGTCGGCAAGGGCATCCCTATCCAGATGAAGAGCTCACAGGTGGCTTCCGACGACGAGAACTCGCAGGTATTCAACTGCACGAGCTTCCAGGCAAAGAACGCCGAATCAGATGGTTATCTCTATGGCCGAAACTATGACTTCTTCAAGAACCCGACCATGGTGACAGTGTCGCGTCCGAAGCATGGGTACGCTTCCATTGCAGTAAGCGACATGTCCCATTTCGGCTACAGCCTCGAGAAGCTCCCTACCTCAATCGCTTCAAAAGTGCTCTGTCTTGCGTCCATCTACGCACCCGTAGACGGCATGAACGAGAAAGGCGTATGCACCTCCATCATGGCGCTTCCACACATGGCTGCACAGCAGAACAGCGGCAAGCATTCTGTAGGCACCACCGTGATCATGCGTCTCATCCTCGACAGATGCGCCACGGTCGACGAGGCTCTCGAGCTGGTCGGCTCAGTGGACATCAGGCACGACGCGACCGTAGGCTCAGGCTACCACTACATGGTGGCAGACGCTAACGGAGACTGCGCCGTATTCGAGTTTGACAAGAATGACGGTTGGAAGACCATGATCATACGCAAGGAGGCAGGAAAGAACAGCATGCTTGTCACAAACCACCTTCTCAGCGAGAAGTACTTCACCACAGAGCCAGACCCGGAGGTCGGTAACCCACACAGCCGCAGTTGGTGGCGTTACGAGACCGCAGGGGCGTACCTCGCAGAGCACGACGGCATCCTCAGCCTGGAGCAGGCGCAGGAGTGTCTCGCACAGGTGCATTGGAAAGATCTCATATGGGACAATGGCACTGTGGAGGACACCCAGTACTCGAATGTATACGACCAGAAAGAGCTCACACTCGCCCTCAGAAACTGGAACGAGTACGAGAGAACCTATCATTTCTCACTCAGATAGACCGTGAAGATCGTAGTAGCATCAGATTCCTACAAGGGCTCCCTGTCTTCACTATCCGTCGCTGAAGCGGTCAGCACAGGCGTGCTGAGCGTCTGCCCGTCGGCGCAGGTCACGACGGTGGCGGTAGCTGACGGCGGAGAAGGCACGCTAGAAGCCGTCATTAATGCCACGGACGGGGACTTTATCACTCTGGAGGTATCAGACCCCCTAAACAGGCCTATTTTGGCCAAATACGGCATAATTCGCCCCGAGTCCCGCGCCACAGCCGTAGTAGAAGTCGCGCAAGCCGTAGGATTGACCCTCATGAAGCCCGAAGAGCGCAATCCCCTGCTGGCATCCAGCAAGGGAGTAGGCGAGCTGATCATGGATGCCTGGTCACGCGGATGCCGTGAGTTCATCATCTGCCTGGGAGGTTCCGGCACAAATGACGGAGGCCGTGGAATGATGGAGGTGCCAGGTATTCGCGAGGTAGCCCGCGAGGGTCACTTCACCGTGATGTGCGATGTGAAGAATCCTTTCATCGGCCCCGACGGAGCCACCATGGTGTTCGGTCCTCAGAAAGGAGCCACCCCAGAAATGCTTCCCGTCCTGGAAGCCAGGCTTACCGATCTGGCGAGCATCATAGAATCCGAGACAGGAAAAGACGTCCGCAAGCTCCCCGGAGCCGGCGCTGCCGGAGGACTGGGCGGAGCATTCGCTGCATGGTTCTCGGCAGAGCTCAAGTCAGGCATTGACGTCCTTCTCGACACCATCGGTTTTGACGCTATCATAGACGGAGCAGACCTCGTGATCACCGGCGAGGGCTGCGCTGACTCGCAGACCGCCTCGGGCAAGGCCGCCCTCGGCGTACTGCGCCGCGCGCAGCGCCACGGTATCCCCACAGCCCTTCTTGCAGGCAAGGTGATAGATGCTCCCAAGCTCGAATCATTGGGCTTTCAGCACGTGATTGCAGTCTCTGACCCTGCTGCTCCCCTCTCAGAGCAGATGGATCCCCTCGTAGCCTCATCAAGGCTCAAAGCCAAGACTGAAGCATTGATATTCAAACTCTTTAACAAAGATGTATATTAATATAACATTTTTGTTATAGTCATTTCAAGCGCAAAAATATATCCCATTTGAGTCCATGGCTCATGAATGGGATATATTTGGCTCGCTTACTTCTGAAGAAGCTTGGCGCTACGTGATATGAAGTCTGCAAGAGCCTTGCCCTTGAGCATTCCGTTCGACAGGAGCGCAAGGTCAGTCACCTGGCGGAGCACCTCGCTCTCTGGGTTCTTCTCCTCCCAGATTCCCTTGATCACTGGGTTCTCCATATTCACGATGATGTTATATGCCTCTGGCATCTCGCCGTAGAAATTCATGCCTCCACCCATCGCGCTCATCTCTCTCCAGCGACGCATGAACTCGTTCTGGGTGATGAGTACAGGAGCTGCCTCCTCGCCTAGATTGTCGGCCTCGACATTATAGTCAGCTCCAGCAGGAAGGACAGCCTTGAACAGATCCGAGAGGGCTTTCTTATCGTCTTCCGACATCTCTGGCTTCACCTTGTCTGCCTTAGGGATGAGGTTGTCCACGCTGTCGGAGTCCACTCTGGCGAAGCGTGTATCCTCCATCTTCTGCTCCAGCAGATTCACGAAATGAGAGTCAAGCTCACAGTCCATGAGGAGCACATCATAGCCCTTGTTCTTCGCTGCCTCGATGAATGGATACTGCTTCTCGACATCGGTAGCATACAGTATCACCACTTTCTTGTCCTTGTCGGTCTGCTCACCCTCGACAGCCTTCTTATAGTCTTCGATGCTGAAATACTTGCCATCAGTGTTCTTCAGGAGGGCGAACTTCATTCCCCTCTCGCCGAACTTCTCGTCAGAGAGCATACCATACTCGATGAAGAGCTTGATGTTGTCCCACTTGCCCTCATACTGCTCCCTCTGGTTAATGAAGATGTCCTCCAGGCGGTCTGCGACCTTCTTTGTGATATAAGAAGAGATCTTCTTCACATTCGCATCGCTCTGAAGGTAGCTTCTGCTGACATTGAGAGGAATGTCTGGGGAATCGATCACACCATGCAGTAAGGTAAGGAAGTCAGGCACGATGTTATCCACATGGTCTGTCACGAACATCTGGTTACAGTAGAGCTGGATCTTTCTCTTGTCGATAGCCATCCTCTCCTTGATCTTAGGGAAGTAGAGAATACCAGTGAGGCTGAACGGATAGTCCACATTCAGATGGATATAGAACATAGGATCATCCTCCATAGGATAGAGATCCTTGTAGAACTTCATGTAGTCTTCCTCCTTGAGGCTGGATGGGGTCTTGGTCCAGATAGGCTCTACATTGTTTATGACATTGTCCTTGTCGGTCTCCTCCAGCTTGCCATCCTTCCACTCAGTCTGCTTGCCGAACACCACTGGCACTGGCATGAACTTGCAGTACTTGGTGAGGAGCTCCTGGATGCGAGACTTCACTGCATACTCCTCAGAGTCCTTGTCGATATACAGGGCGACACAGGTACCGCGATCCGCCTTCTCACACTCCTCCATGCTGTACTCTGGCGAGCCGTCGCAGGTCCACTTCACTGCCTTGGCGCCATCCTTCCAGCTGAGAGTCTCGATGGTGACCTTCTCTGCGACCATGAAGGCCGAATAGAAACCGAGGCCAAAATGGCCAATGATGCTGCCTATCTGGTCCTTGTACTTCTCGAGGAACTCGCCTGCTGACGAGAATGCTATCTGATTAATGTACTTGTCGACCTCCTCAGAGGTCATACCTATACCATTGTCAATGATCTTCAATGTCTTCGCAGCCTCATCAAGCTCGATGCTGACCTTGAGTTCGCCGGCCTCGCCAGTGAAGTCGCCACTCTGCGCGAGTGCCTTCATCTTCTGGGTCGCGTCCACTGCATTTGCCACAAGCTCACGAAGGAAGATCTCGTGGTCAGAATAAAGAAACTGTTTGATGACCGGGAAAATGTTCTCGGTGGTTACACCTATCTTACCGTTTGCCATGATATGTTTGTTTTTAACAATTATTCAATAAAATACGGCTGAAACAGAGTCAAAATCCGTTCCAGCCGTCACTTCTGTGACATTTTGTCAGCGACTACTCGTAGCGAGAGAAGCTCTGCAGCTCGCAGTCTGCCTTGATCTTGTCTATGATGGCACATACCACGCGGTATGTGCGACTCTCCTTCGTATAGTTAGCAGGTGTGATGAAGCGTACACGCCCCTGGCGAAGGAGCTTGCGCGCCTTCGCACGCTTCACTTCGTTTGACGGGTCAAACACAGCGATGGAGTTACCTCCAAACATGTTCACGATCTTCATACAAGGCACGTCAGTCTCACCGTCTCCGAAATAGATCATGTTCGAGAATGGGATACGCTTCTGGTCCTCAGCCATGCTGTCATTCACCATGACTGTATCCCTGGCACTCAGGATACCCTTCGAGATCTTGAAGATGAACTGGGTCTTCGCGGTGTAGTCCACGGCAAAACCAGGCCACTCCGCCTCACCATTCTCATTATATATAAAGGAGCCAGCGAAGACATGCTTGAACTCCTTCGCCACAGGGCTTCCCTCAATGATCTCCTTCAGTCCGGATGAGTTAATGTAATGCTCGATGCGCACACCCTTCGCCTCTCCATATTCATTGATCAGACGGAACCATCCCTTCACACCTTCGAAGAGCTCGATATGCTTTCCGAAGTCACGGAAGGACTCGCGACGAAGAGGAATGCCCTTCTTCTTCGCCTCGTCGAACATCAGCTTCATGTAGGCCAGGACATTCGACGCGTCGCTGCCTATAGCGATGGCATCACTCTCGGTCCAGAACTCACGAGGGGTCTTTCCCACGGCCTCGATGAAGCCAAACTCCTGCATGTTTCCAGGAGACAAGGTGCCGTCAAAATCGTAGATGAGGGCAATGATAGGTTTCTTTTTCATAAAAAACAGCCAAAATTTCACCCCAAATCGCTTCATTTCGCCACAAAGGCGTGGCATTTACCACTTTCTGGGACTTTCCACAAATATAGCATAAAAATGTTTCCTCAAGCAAAAGCATATGCGTAATTTTGAGAAAAAGGAAATCAAATCTTATAGAATATGGAACACTATTTAGCAGGATTGCAGGAAACTGTAAAGAAACATTGGAACGAGAAATCAGTATGTGATTTCAAGGGTGAAGAGTTCACTTTCGGCAAGCTCGCCACCACCATCGAGAAGAACCACATCGTCCTCGAGAAGGCAGGTGTGAAGAAGGGTGAGAAGATTTCCCTCTGCGCAAAGAACTGCGCACGCTGGGCAGTCTCATACCTTACTATCAATACATACGAAGGCATCGCAGTGCCTATCCTTGCTGACTTCCACCCTGACAGCATCAGTCACCTTGTAGACCACTCAGACAGCGTGGTACTCTACACCGACGACGAGCACTTCAAGGCTCTCGACCTGACCAAGATGCCTAAGGTGAAGGGTATCATCGACATCGCCGATTACTCGCTCCTCTACTGCAACGACGAGGCTCTCAAGGACGCAGTCGAGAACATTGACAAGTATTTCGCAGAGAAGTGGCCAAACGGATATACCGCTGCCGACGTAGACTTCCCTACCGACAACATCAAGGACATTGCAGTCATCAACTACACCTCAGGTACCACCAGCGCGCCTAAGGGTGTAATGCTCACAAACGAGGCCATTGCCGCTACCACCGACTTCGGTACAAGGTACATCCCTTGCTCGATTGAGGACAACATCGTCTCAATGCTCCCTATGGCACACATCTACGGATTCGCGTATGAGTTCCTCTACCCTCTCTCAAACGGTGTGACCATCTACTACCTCGGAAAGACCCCTTCTCCATCAGTGCTCATCAAGGCCATGCAGGAGGTCAAGCCATACGTAGTGATCACCGTGCCTCTCGTCATGGAGAAGATCTACAAGTCATCACTCAAGCCAGTGGTAGACAAGCCAGTCATGAAGGTGCTCACAAGCATCCCAGGAGTTAACAAGATTCTCTTCAAGAAGATTCGCGAGAAGCTTCTCACTACATTCGGAGGCAATGTACGCCAGTTCATCATGGGTGGTGCCGCCCTCAACCCTGAGGTTGAGAACTTCTTCCAGAAGATCGGTCTCCCTTACACTGTAGGTTACGGTATGACCGAGGCTGCACCTCTTCTTGCATACCAGAAGCCTGAGCTCTTTGCGAAGGGTTCTTGCGGTGTGGCTATCGACTGCACCAAGGTACGTATCGACTCTGAGGATCCAGCAAACATCGCTGGAGAGATCCAGGCCATGGGTCCAAACATCACACTTGGTTATTACAATGCCCCTGAGGCTACCGCAAATGCATTCACAGAGGATGGCTGGCTCAGGACTGGTGACCTCGGTGTAATGGATGCACAGGGCAATATCTTCATCCGTGGACGTAGCAAGAACATGATCCTCTCTGCAAATGGACAGAACATCTATCCAGAGGAGATCGAGGCTGTCATCAACAGCAAGGACTATGTAGCTGAGTCAGTGGTTGTAGACCGCGCGACAAAGCTCGTGGCACTCGTATACCTCGATGACGCAGCCATCAAGAAGGCTGGCCTTGACAACGAGACCATCGCGGGTATCCCTGAGAACATCCGCGTAAGCTCTAACAAGATGCTTCCAAACTACAGCCAGATCACCAAGGTGGAGATCATGACTGAGCCATTTGAGAAGACACCTAAGATGAGTATCAAGCGCTTCATGTATAAGTAGAAGCGCTTATACTCTCCTTACCTTATCCACTGATTTCAGGATGGATATCTGTGAAACTATCTTGTCCACCTCCATATTGGAGGGGACAAGAATTTTCATATTAATGAGGTAGTGTTCATTCTTCTGGTCCTGTCCCACATTGAATGCGCGGATGGACGCCCTGAAATTGTTCACCACTTCCATAACCTGAGAGATGACAGAATGATCCATGGCCGCAGTGATGCGCAGCTCGCACAGGAAGTCGGATGAAGAAGAGGATGTCGCCCACTTCACCTTCTGGATGCGATATGGATATCTCTCGATAAGCCTTGAGGCATTTGGACATGACATCCTATGGATCTTGATGCCATCGTCACGCGTGACAAATCCGAACACATCGTCACCGAATACAGGGTTACAGCACCTTGCCATCTTATAGTCAATGCCCTTCACGTCCTTGGCATTGAGCACAAGGATATCGTCGCTGGAGGCATTGCCATCCCACTTCTTCGTCTCATTGACCTCCTCCACAGTCTCTCTCTGCTGCTGAGTAGTGCGCTCGACGATGTAGGCCTTGATATCATTGACATCAATGCTTCCCTGCCCCAAAGCAGCGAAGAAGCCATTTGTGGAGCTAATCTTGCGCTTCTTCATGAACTCCGCGAGCATGTCGTCAGGGAACTCCATCTTCCAGTTCTTCAGACGCCTCTCGAGTATCTCGCGGCCATCTGCAGCCAGCTTGTTCTCCACCTCACTGAGCTCGTGCTTGATACGAGCCTTGGCCTTGGATGTCACCACCCAGTTAAGCCAGTCTGGCGCCGGCTTCTGGTTCTTCGAGCTCATGATCTCGATCACATCGCCGGTGGCGAGCTTCTCCCTGATGGAGACAGCCTTGCCATTTATGCGGCCTCCGGTACACTTGGCACCAAGTCCAGAATGGATATTGAAGGCAAAATCCAGCAGCGTAGCGCCCTCCGGGAGCTTCCTGAGGTCGCCAGATGGGGTAAAGACAAATATCTCTCCTGAAGGTGGCTTAGGAAGGTCCTCGTCAGAGGTGGTCTTTCCATGCTCAAGGGTAGCGCGTACCGAGTTAAGCCAATTATCCAGCGTAGCCTCGCGCTTGATGCCCTTGTATGACCAGTGCGAAGCCAGGCCGCTCTCTGCCATGAGGTCCATTCTCTTGGTTCTGATCTGCACCTCCAGATAGCTGCCTTCATCATTCTTGACGGTGATGTGGAGGCTCTCGTAGCCATTGGGCTTAGGATTTGAAAGCCAGTCGCGAAGGCGGTTTGTGTCCGACTCGTACTTCTCTGTCACGAATGAGAACACCTTCCAGCACAGTGCGTGCTCTGTCTCCCTGTCCTCATCGCAGTCTATGATGAAGCGGATAGCGAATACATCATAGACGCCATCGAAGCCCACCTTCTGCTTCTGCATCTTCTTCCAGATGGAGTAGGCAGTCTTTGTGCGCACCTTCAGTTTGTACTGGATGCCAGCCTCGGAGAGCTTCGCCTTCAGCGGCTCGATGAAGTTCTTAGATATCTTCTCCCTGTCGCGCTCTGTGGCCTTCAGGCGGTTCGTGATGGCCCTGTACTGCACTGGCTCCGCGAAACGGAAATAGATATCCTCCATCTCGCTCTTCATGTTATAGAGTCCGAGCTGATGAGCAATAGGTATATAGAGCATCAATGTCTCCAGCTGCTTGCGCTCCTGGGAGGCCTTAGGGAACATCTCAAGCGAGCGCATGACCTCAAGGCGGTCAGCTAGCTTGAGCACAGCCACCCTCGGGTCCTTGGAGTATGACACAATGAGTTTCTTATAATTGTCAGCCTCGAGCTTCGTGTCCTTAGGCTTAATGGTAGAAATCTTGTTCAGTCCGTCCACCATGGTGAGGATATCCTTGCCGAACGACTGGATATCCACCTCTGGCTTGTTTCTGGTGGCTTCATGAAGGAACACGGCCGCAATGCACTCTGCAGAAAGACCGATCTCGTCGCAGGCAATGCGTGCGACGTTCACTGGATGCTCCAGGAATGGGTTTCCATTACTGCGTACCTCACCTGCAAGAGCAGTCTCTGCAATGGCATAGGATTCCGAAATGAGGGCTCTTTCCTCTTCGGTATATCCTGGAAAAAGTCTATCAATAATCTCCATAACAGCGGAAATATAGGAATTCTTTTTTAATTTTCAGCACTCAGGGCTTGTCTTTCCAGACTTTCAGATACTGCTGAAGGGCCCACATCTCATCTCGATACTTGGCTGCCTCAGCAAATTCAAGCTCTGCAGCGGACTTCTGCATCCTTCTGCGATCCTCCTCAATGAGCTTCTCGACCATCTCTCGGGTCATGCTGCGGATCACAGGATCCTGAAGTACGGCAGCGAGATCTGCCTTCACATGACCATCCACGAAGGCCGAAGAGGTGTCTCTGCGAGAGTCGAGACCGAGATCCACGGAGACAAGTCCCTTGCCCAGGTCGCTTGGATCCGGAATGAAGGTCGGATCGTCGTACGAGGTAGGTGCACTGAGACGGTTCACTCCATTTGTAAGTCTGGTCTTGCCCTCCATGCCACCGAACTCTGACATCAGGATGTTATGCTTCACCTCGATCTGGGTCGGCGTGATGCCGTTTTTCTCGTTGTACTCCATCTGCTTCGCACGGCGACGATTCGTCTCACGGATGGTTTCCTCCATGGATTTCGTGATGGTGTCGGCGTACATGATCACGAGGCCATTGACATTTCGCGCTGCTCTACCAGCTGTCTGTGTCAATGCTTTCGTGGTACGCAGGAAGCCCTCCTTGTCGGCATCCAGAATGGCCACAAGCGACACAGAAGGGATATCAAGGCCCTCTCGGAGCAGGTTCACTCCCACAAGGACATCGAAGAGTCCGCTCTTGAAGTCCTCGATGATCTCCACTCGCTCCTGTGTGTCCACGTCGGAGTGGATATATCTTGCTCGCACGCCTATCTTCGCGAAATACTCATCCAGTTCCTCCGCCATGCGCTTGGTGAGTGTGGTGACGAGTACTCGCTCGTCTCGCTCTGCGCGCACGCGGATCTCCTCCACAAGGTTGTCGACCTGATTCTCGACAGGTCTGACCTCGATAGGAGGATCCAGAAGGCCCGTAGGGCGCACCACCTGCTCCACCACGAGTCCCTCTGACTTACGCAGCTCGTAGTCTGCTGGGGTGGCGCTCACATACACCTTCTGGCCTGTGATGGCCTCGAACTCGTCGAAGGTCAATGGTCTGTTGTCCGAAGCCGCAGGAAGGCGGAATCCGTACTGCACCAGCACGTCCTTTCTAGAGTGGTCGCCACCGAACATGGCCCTCACCTGAGGGAGCGTCACATGGCTCTCATCGACAAAGGTGATGAAATCCTTAGGGAAGTAATCTATGAGGCAGAATGGCCTCTGGCCTGGTTTTCTGCCGTCGAAGTATCTTGAATAATTCTCAATACCTGGGCAATAGCCCATCTCCTTTATCATCTCGAGGTCGTACTCCACACGCTGCTTGAGGCGCTTCGCCTCGAGGCCCTTACCGATCTCCTCGAAGAACTCCATCTGCTTCACGAGGTCGTCCTGGATCTGGCTGACAGCTGCGATACTCCTCTCCTTCGTGGTGACGAAGTTGTTTGCCGGATAGATGGCTATCTCGTCAATGCTCTCAATGAATGCTCCCGTCACAGGGTCGATGACGCTTATATTGTCCACCTCGTCACCGAAGAACTCTATGCGCACAGCGTCATCCGATCCTCCCAGATACACGTCCACAGTGTCTCCCCTCACCCTGAAGGTGCCTCGCTTGAAATCAAGCTCGGTACGCGAGTACAGGCCATCCACCAGCTGATACAGAAGCCTCGTGAGGCTGCGGCTCTCGCCTTTCTTCACAAATACTGTCTGCTCATGGAAGTCCTCAGGATTACCAATGCCATAGAGACAGGACACGCTGGATATCACGATGACATCCCTTCTGCCGCTGAGCAATGCACTTGCGGCACTCAGGCGCAGCTTCTCTATCTGGTCATTGATACTCAGGTCCTTCTCTATATATGTATCGCTGGAAGGGATATATGCCTCTGGCTGATAGTAGTCATAGTACGACACGAAGTACTCGACTGCATTGTTCGGGAAGAAAGACTTGAACTCTCCATACAGCTGCGCTGCCAGGGTCTTGTTATGGCTGAGGATCAGGGCCGGACGCTGGAGCTTCTCGATGACATTGGCCATCGTGAAAGTCTTGCCGGAGCCAGTCACACCCAGGAGCGTGACATCCCCTACTCCGTCCTGTATGGCAGAGCAAAGCTGTCTGATGGCCTCAGGCTGGTCGCCTGATGGCTTGTATGACGACTCTATCTTGAATTTCATTTTCCCTGGGCGGCTCTTTTCTGAGCCTCTCTCTTGTTCAGCGCCGACTGGAACTCACGCGCATTCCTGAGATGCTCCGAGTAGGTCACTGCGAACTTGTGTGAGCCATTGAAGTTTGAGTTTGCGCAGAAATAGAGGTATCCATGCTTGTCTGGATTCAGGACCGCGTCAAGGCACGCCTTGGTAGGCACACAGATAGGTCCTGGAGGGAGGCCAGCATACTTGTATGTATTATACGGAGAGTCAATATCCAGATACGACTTGAGTATGCGGTTCACCTTGTAGTCAAGAATATAGGCGATGGTAGGATCTGCCTGAAGCTTCATGCCGATGTGATATCTGTTCAGGTACACCCCGGCGATGCTAGGCATCTCAGGCTCATAGTTTGTCTCACCCTTCACGATGGAGGCCACGATGGACGCCTGCTCCTTGGTAAGTCCCTGCGCCTCTGCCTTCCTCACATTCTCCGGAGTCCAGTAGAGGTCATATGCCTCCTTCTGGCGTGCGAAGATATCCTCCACCGATGCCGTCCAGTACATCTCATAGGTGTCTGGGATGAACAGCGAGAACACATTCTGTGGAGTGACGCCATACTGGGCAAGGAATGCGCTGTCCTCAAGGGCATTTGCTATAGAGGTGGAGTCCACCATCATCTGCGCAGAGATCTTCTTCGCAATGCCTCCGTTTGTCCTCAAAGTGCCCGACAGTACAAGGTTCATCGGAGTCTGCCAGCCATTATTCAGCATCCTGGCTACGTATACGCTTGAATGAGAAGGCTTGATCACATAGCGGCCTGGCTTCATATAGTCAGCCACCTGCTTCTGGGAGAACACCCTGGTAAGGCTGCGCGCAGACTTCACCCTGGCGCTGTCCACGATCATGTCGAACACCTCGTTCACCGGAGTACCAGGGTGCACATAGATCACCGTGTCCTTCCCGAAATTCGGGCGCTTGTTATCCGTATACCAGTTGAAGGCATAGTATCCAACAACTATCGCGCACAGGCCAAAGATGGCCGCCAATATCTTGATGAGTTTCTTCATAAACTATTTTCTTAGAAGGACAGTATCTCCAGCCCTAAGCACGTGTCCCGACTGGAAGGAATTGATTTTCTGAATGTTCTTCATCCTCACAGCGAAACGCTGGCAGATGTCTCTGAGCTGCTCGCCGTCTTCCTCGACCACATATTTGGCCAAGTCCTTAGGCGCCTGCTTCTTTTTCGGCTGAAGGTATACCACTGTGCCGGGCAGTAGAGGGACCTCTGCCGCGAGATCATTGTACATGAGTATCTCCTTCAGGAAAAGGTGGTTATTCTGGGCAATGCTTGAGTAGGTCTCGCCCTCGACAGAGTAGAGGAAAGGCACGCCGTTCTTCGCCAGAAGTCTCCTGGAGAGGGCAAAGGTGTACTTTTCTGCCACTTCCTTAGTGATAGGCTTGGCCTCCTCGATAGTGAGAGGCGACTGAGGGATCTCCTCTGGGACGGCGACCTTCTTCGAAGGTTTCTTGGCCTTCTTCTGCCTCTTCGCCTTAGGCGCCGCCTCCGTCTGCTCCGGCTTGGCCTCAGCCTCCTGGACGGCCGCATCCGTACTCATGGTGTCGTACTTGGAAAGGCCATAATCCTCAATGAGCCTGATAAGCGACTCAGCGTAGGTAGGCGCAGTGGCGTAGCCAGCCTTCTTCAGACCATAAGCCCATGATTTATAGTCCGTTATCTCGTATTCAAAAAGGAATTTGTATCGATCTCTATATCGGAGAAAATCAGAGTGGTCCATGAAGGACTGCTCTGCGTCGTCATAGACTCGGAAGCACTCGTTCTTCGCATCATCGTCGGCCCTCATGGACTTGCCCTTCCAGTCGTGGCACTTGATACCGAAATGATTGTTTCCCTCTGTCGCAAGCCTTGACCTTCCTGAGCCCGACTCCAGGATACCCTGCGCCAGAGTGATGCTGGCTGGGACGCCGCTACGGTACATCTCACGCACCGCCACAGCAGCATACGTATCTATATATTTCTGCTGCGGAGTGACATCCGCAGCAGTAAGAAGGACTGACAGAGTGACTGCCAGCACTATATATATTAGCCTTTTCAACTTCATTTCCTGCCCATTTGTGCAAGAAACAAAATTACAAAAAATAGGCTACAATTCAAACACATCCCCATCATTGACCGCAGTGGTCTCTGGGAAGAGCCGGCGGCACTCCTTCTCATACGCAGAGATATCCCTGCAGCGTGCCGAATAATGTCCTATCAGGAGCTTGCCTACGCCAGCATCCAGCGCACACTGAGCGGCCTGCAGCGTGGTGCTGTGATGCCTCTTCTGCGCATCCTCCGCGAGCGCGGCGAGATACGTGGTCTCATGGTAGAGAAGGCTCACGCCCTTGACCCACTCGCTGAGCTCGGCGAACGGAGCTGTATCGCTGCAGTAAGCATATGACCTCGGCTCGTAAGGCAGGTAGGTCACATCCTCCGCCTTGATAAGCAGCGGCTCGTCCGTGCCTGAGCACTTCGCGAAACCATTCATGAAGGTCGCGCCGTCGCTGCGTCCCGCTGGTCTGAGCACATCCTCTCCCCTCTTCAGCGAAGCGATCTCGGTGAGAGTGAAGCCGTACTTCTCCAGCGCGTCCTTGTCCACATTGCGCGGAGGCATCTTCTCTCTGAACAGGTAGCCGAAGGTCTCGATACCGTGATTCAGCGGGAATGCACTGACTTCCAATGTCTTGGTCTCGTATATCACCTCACAAGTCTTCATCTTCATCGGCGTGAAGCGCACCTCGAACTGAAGGCCATCGCCGTAATAGGACATGAAGAACTTGATGATAGGTCCAAACGACACCGGAGCATATATATTAAGAGGTGTAGAGCGTCCAAGCATGCCCATGGTAGAGAGGAGCCCGAAGATTCCGAAACAATGATCTCCATGGATATGCGAGATGAACACCGAATCCACCTTCATGAGCGGCACCCCGAAACGCTGACACTGCACCTGGGTACCTTCGCCGCAGTCAATCAAAAACAAGCGCCCGTGCACGGAAAGTGCATGAGCGCTCTGATTTCTATCAACAATGGGTTTGGCCGAAGCCGAACCCATTATTTTAAGACTGAATTCCATCGGAATTACTCACCCTTCTCAAGCTTCTCCTTGAGAGCTGCGAGTGCGTCGATATCACCGAGGGTAGTCTTCTCAACGTTAGAGTTGATCTTCTTAACTGCCTTCTTTGTGTTATCTGCCTCTGCTACAGCTGCCTTCTCCTTAGCCTCAGCGTAAGTGCGAACGTGTGAGAGGAGGATTCTGCGGGTGCTTCTGCGGAGCTCTACAACCTTGAATGGGAGAGTCTCACCTGCAACAGCCTGCTTGCCGTCTTCCTTAACGATCTCGCGGTTGAATGCGAAGCCCTCAGCCTCTGCATCGAGAGTGATGGTAGCGCCCTTGTCAGAAACAGAAGCGATGGTACCCTCAACTACTGAACCAACAGCGTACTTAGCCTCAACCTCATCCCATGGGTTAGGAAGGAGCTGCTTGTGACCAAGGCTGAGCTTGTGGTTAGCCTCATCGAAGTCAAGGATCTGAACGTCGATGGTGTCACCAGGAGCAACAACCTCTGAAGGATGCTTGATCTTGTTCCAGCTGAGATCGCTGATGTGAACGAGACCCTCAACACCATCCTCAAGCTCAGCGAATACGCCGAAGTTAGTGATGTTGCGAACGACTGCCTTGTGCTGTGAAGCTACTGGATACTTCTCACGGATGGTATCCCAAGGGTTAACTGAAAGCTGCTTGAGACCGAGAGACATCTTTCTGTTCTCACGATCGATGGTGAGGATCTGTGCCTCAACCTCGTCACCTACCTTAAGGAACTCCTGAGCTGAGTGGAGTCTTGGAGACCAGCTCATCTCTGAAACGTGGATGAGACCCTCTACGCCTGGAACGAGCTCAACGAATGCGCCGTAGTCAGCGATGAGAATAACCTTACCCTTAACCTTGTCACCAACCTTGAGGTTAGCATCGAGGTTATCCCAAGGATGTGCAGTGAGCTGCTTGTAACCGAGAGCGATTCTCTTCTGCTGCTCGTTGAAGTCGAGAACTACAACCTGGATCTTCTGATCGAGCTGTACGTACTCCTCTGGGTGATTTACACGACCCCAAGAAAGATCTGTGATGTGGATGAGACCGTCAACACCGCCGAGGTCAACGAATACACCATAGTTAGTGATGTTCTTGACTGTACCCTCGAGGATCTGACCCTTCTCAAGCTTACCGATGAGCTCGGCTCTCTTCTGCTCCTGCTCTGCCTCGAGAAGAGCCTTGTGAGAAACGACTACATTGCGGAACTCCTGGTTGATCTTGACGATCTTGAAGTCGATAGTCTGATTTACATATACATCGTAGTCACGGATAGGCTTGATGTCGATCTGTGAACCTGGGAGGAATGCCTCGATACCGAATACATCTACGATCATACCACCCTTTGTGCGGGTCTTCACGAAGCCCTTTACAACCTCGTTCTTATCGTATGCCTCGTTTACGCGGTCCCAAGACTTGAGTGCGCGTGCCTTCTTGTGAGAGATCACGAGCTGGCCCTTCTTGTCCTCAGCTGACTCTACGAAAACCTCAACCTTATCGCCAACCTTAAGATCTGGGTTGTAACGGAACTCGGTAGATGAGATAACACCCTCACTCTTACCTCCGATAGTGACGATAACTTCTCTTTTGTTGATAGCAGTAACCTCACCCTCTGCTACTTCGTTCTCAACGACCTTTGAGAGAGTCTGGTCATAAGCTGCCTTGATGCTCTCCATCTCGGCACCGCCGTAGACTGAAGAGCCCTCGAATGCCTCCCAATCGAACTCCTCAGGAGCGACTGATGCATTCAATGCCTTTTTGATTTCTTCCATAATTCTAAAAAACAAACTAGGGGTTTAACATTATTTTTTGTGCTCCGGAATGCGTAAAAAAAGCACGCCTCCCGAAAAAGCGTGCAAATATAGTAAAATTAATTGATTTTCAAACTATTTAGAGCATCTTCTTTCGACGGAAAATGATCCAGATCAGTATGAACAGCAGAACCATGAATGCAGCAATGCCTATCCATGCAAATCTGAAGCTGTCGAACGGCAGAGCCACGTTCATTCCATAGAAGCTCGTCACCAGTGTAGGAGGCATGAGAAGCAGGGAAATGAATGTGAACACTTTCATGATATCATTCTGCTCGAGGTTGATAAGACCAAGCACGGTATCCTGAAGGTACTCCAGACGCTCAAAGTTAAAATTTGTATGGTTGATCAGTGACGCGATATCCTGAAGCAGAACGTTCATGCGCTTGTCCAGATGGTCTGGAAAACGGTCACTCTTCAGGATGTTCGACAGAAGTCGCTGCTTGTCGACCACGTTCTCACGCACCATCATGGTATTATCCTGCAGCTGGTTGATATCGAGAAGGAACTCTTCGTTGATGTCCTCCTTCTGGTTCACACGGCGACTGAACTCTGCAGTCTCCTTCGAAAGGATCTCGACGATATCTGCGTCGAGGTCGACTCTCTGGTCAAGTATCGCGAGGAATATCGAGAAGCCGTCAGGGAAGAGATTTGGCTTCGCCATGAGCTTCAGCTGCAGGGAGTTGAAGCTTCGCAGAGGCACTTCTCTAAGAGTAGCGAGTGTATCTCCCGCCACGGTAAACGAAACCGGGTCGGTGACATACTCGTCACCGGCAGGGGTAAGATAGTTTGTATTTGCGAAGATAGCCACACTGTTCTCGGAGAAACGAGATGAGCTCTCGATCTCCTCCGCCTGTGCACGTGACTGGATTTCTGTGCCAAGGAAAGCCTCGGCAGCTCTCTTTTCATCGCCAGTAGGGTCCAAAAGATCGATCCAGATCACATCCTCCTTCGCCTTCCTTGCGAGCTCCGTTATCGACTGGCCGCTTTCAATTTCGGCACCAAGTCTATAGAAAAACTTTATCATACCTGCCTCCTTTTTAGAGGTTATACACTCGGGTGAACTGACATTACGGAGAAGTCAGCCCGCAAAGGTATGAATTATTTTTTAAAGTAAGATGTTCAAACCAATGAAAATGAGCACCAAACCTCCTATTATTTCGGAGATGTCGCCCACCTTGCTGCCAATGGTCTTGCCGCCCCAGATACCGCAGATCACAGAAAGCGCGGTAACCACAAAGACCGAGATGACCAGAGGCATCACGTCAGTCCAAGTCATCGAGTCCATTGACAGTGAGATACCCACAGCCAGGGCGTCGATGCTGGTGGCTATACCTCCAAGGATGATGTTCCGCCAGCCGTTGAGGTCGCGCACCTCCACCTCACCGCCTTTCATGCCCTTAACGCCCTCCACGAGCATGCTACCACCCACATACAGGAGCAGCAGGAAGCCGATGATGTGGGCCACCTTCTCCACAAGGCCCACGAAGAGACCTCCGAAAGCCCACCCCAGCAGCAGGAACAGCGACTGGATGAACGCAAATCCCAGCGCCACCTTCGTCACATCCTTCCACCTTATCACCTTGAGGGTGACGGATGAGCACAATGATACAGCGAAGCAGTCTGCGCAGAGCGAAAGCCCGAAGACGACTGCAAAGATAAATATACTCATGGTTTGAAAATCTGTCTGTTGACAATCGAGCGGCCCAGGGTCAATGAGTCCGCATACTCCAGGTCATCCCCGAAGCCGAGTCCGCGCGCCAGCGCTGACACCTTGACAGGAAGACTCCCGAGCTGCCTGTAGATATAGAAGGATGTGGTCTCCCCTTCCACGTCGCCACTGAGGGCGAGTATGACCTCCACCTGAGGTGCGCCCTCCTCTGCAGAGAGTGCGCTCACCCTCTCGACCAGCTGCCTGATGGTGAGGTCGGACGGGCCGATGCCATTGATCGGAGAGATGATACCTCCCAGCACATGATACACGCCCCTGAACTGCCCGGTGTTCTCCACGCTCATCACGTCGCGCACGCTTTCCACCACACAGATGGTGCGGTGGTCGCGCTTGCCGTCCGAGCATATAGAGCACCTGTCGCTGTCAGAGATCATCATGCACTCGCGGCAGTAATGCACCTCGTCAGCAAGGCGGTTTATCGCCTGCGTGAAATGGTGCACGTTCTCCTTGGGCTGTCCGAGCAGATGCAGGGCGAGCCTCAGGGCGCTACGCGAGCCCACCCCAGGAAGCGAGCTGATAGCCTCAACCGCGTCCTGGAGCAGCTGCGAAGGGTACTTCTCCGTCATCAAGAACTATTTTGAAGCGTTATATGCGTTCACTGCTGCACGCACCTGGCCGTGCTCGAGAAGAAGCTTCTTCGCGAACTCGTAGTCGGTGATGTCAGTCTCGCTCATGATCATGCGGGTACCGCGATCCACGAGCTTCGCGTTTGTGAGCTGCATGTCGAGCATCTTGTTGCCCTTGACATGGCCCAGACGGATCATGGTGGCGGTAGAGATCATGTTGAGCACGAGCTTCTGTGCGGTACCAGCCTTCATACGGGTACTGCCAGTCACGAACTCTGGACCTACGACAGCCTCTACAGGGCACTCGCATGCAGCCGCAACAGGAGAACCTGCGTTGCAGGTCACACAGCCTGTGAGAAGGCCATTGGCCCTCGCGGTCTCGAGCGCGCCGATGACATAAGGGGTGGTGCCTGATGCAGCGATTCCGATCACGGTATCATTGGCATTAGGTTCAAATGGCTGAAGGTCGCGCCAGCCGCCCTCACGGTCATCCTCAGCACCCTCGACAGCGGTACGGATAGCGCCATCACCACCTGCCATGAGGCCAATGAATACGTCCTTCACACCATAGGTAGGAGGGATCTCCGATGCGTCCACCACACCAAGTCTGCCGCTGGTTCCAGCGCCCAGATAGAAGATGCGTCCGCCCTTCTTCGCTCTCTCGACGATACCCTCGACAAGCTTCTCCACCTGTGGGATAGCCTTGCCGACTGCGACAGCCACATTCATATCCTCAGAGTTGATGCCGTTGAGGATCTCAAGGGTGGTCATCTGCTCGAGGTTGTTGTAATTTGATGATTGTTCTGTAGTTCTCATATTGATATGTGTGTGTTTAGTTCTCGTTTGTGTGATACTTCACAAGTCCATCTACCGGAGCGGCAATGATCTCGCTGAACTTCACGCCGTAACCCTCTGCCACCTTGCGGAAGATCTGCTGGTTGTAGAAGCCGAAGCTGCCCACAATACCTACAGGATAGTTCTCGAGGTCATACTGGCTGAGAGCACGCTCGATGAAGTCCCTGAAGTTCTGCTCCACGAGATTCTTCACATACTCGCACTTGTCATAGCGAGCGAGAATCCAAGGTGCGAACTCACCGAGATACTTCGACGGAGCTGCACTCTTGTAGACATTCTGCACAACGGTCATGTAGTCCACTGTGAACTCGGTAGCGAACTCAGTGTTCACAGGCTCTGGAACGAGACCCTTGAGGAAATCAGACATGAATAGTTTTCCAAGTCGTGCGCCGCCACCCTCATCGCCAAGGATGAATCCAGCGGAGCGGACATTCTTTGTGATGGTCTCACCATCGAAGAAACAGCTGTTCGAGCCTGTTCCAAGGATAGCGGCGATACCTGGCTTATGGCCACATACTGACCTGGCAGCAGCGAGCAGGTCTGAAGCGTACTCGATGTCCGCGTCAGGGCAGAACTTTCTCATCTCCTTGTCAAGGTTCACTGCCACTGCAGGAACCTTCTCACCTGGAGCGACGATCATGCCGGCAGCATAGAAATGCGCCTCTGTCACTTTCTCCCCACCAGGGTTGAGTGCTGCGAATGCCTCAGCGAGAATGGCATTGATAGCCTCTGCTGGCATGACAGCCACATTCATGCCGGCGGTCTTCACCTTTGCTATCTGACCGTCTGCAGCTACTGCGCACCAGTCTGTCTTGGTAGCGCCACTTTCAATGATAATGATCATATTGATTGGTTGTTAGTTTTTGTTTGCCTTAAGTGCTTTCTTGATGGTAGGATACACAGCCTCAGCGCAGCGAAGCATGCCCAGGTCGGTGAAATGCACACCGTCCACAGCACCTTCATTGTCGTGACCATTGAGGTCATCGGCCTTCACATAGAAGAGCTTCTTGTAGCCAGCCTTCTTCAGAGCCTCATACTCCTCATGAAGGGTCTTGTTCTTCAGGAGGATATCGTCATGTGTGACCTTGTCAAAATAGAAATACGAGAAGATAGGATGCTCCACAAACACGATAGGGACGTCTGGGTGCGCATCACGCAGAACCTTGACAAAAGGCTTAGTGCCTTCCTTGATCCTGTCTACCTTGCAGTTTCCTAGATTGTCCAGCACAAACACGCCTGGGGCTGGCATCTCTGCCATGAGCTTCGCGATTTCAAGGTCCAGGCGGCCATTGCCACTGAATCCGAGATTCACCACTTCCCTACCCAGACGACGGCTGAGAATGCTGGTCCATGCCATTCCAGGACGGTTTGCGCATCCTCCCTGGGTGATGCTGGTGCCATAGATGACCACAGGTTTCTCCCTCTTAGGCCAGTCCACAGCCGGTCCCTCGATGATGGCGCCTTCGTCTACACCGATCTCGAGATCCTGCACGCCGTCATACAGTGCCAGGTAAAGCACATACTCACGCATCTGGCCGTCAAGGTTGCTGACTACCCTCGCCTCAGTCTCCTGGTTTGTGGAAGGGCGGGCATTGCACACGAAGATGCAGCCGCGGTCCGTGAGTGCATATAGGTCAAGTCCACGCACACCTGTCGCTGTCATATGATTCATCGCGAACTTGAATGTGGACTTCCAGCGCGCCTTGATGGTGGTGGAATTTGTGCGGAAACGGATGTTAATACCGGCAGCATGACGGCCCAGATCCCACAGTTCCTGACGGATCTGGCCCTCAAGATAGGCAGGGAGACGAGTGTACCTCTCAGAAGTGTTCTCAGTCACCTTTCCGTATACCGGGAATGCGGAGGCGTCCACATAGCGGATCTCCGGAGTCCCTTGGGCACGACCTACAAATGCTGCAAGCAGCATGGCCGCGATGAGCAATACCTTCTTCATAACTATCAATTAGAGTACCTCGAGAAGTTCTACCTTGAAGATAAGAGCTGCGCAAGGAGGGATGGCGCCCTGTGCACCAGCCTCACCGTATGCGAGCTGATAAGGGATATAGAGCTCCCACTCAGAGCCTGCAGGCATGAGCTGAAGAGCCTCGGTCCAGCCGGCGATCACCTGGTTCACGCCAAATACTGCTGGCTCATTCCTGTCGTATGAGCTGTCGAACTTCATGCCGTTTGTGAGCTTGCCCTCGTAGTGGCAGCGAACTCTGTCGGCAGCACCTGGCTTACGGCCAGTGCCCTCCTTGATGACCTTGTACTGAAGACCGCTGGCAAGAACTTTCACGCCCTCTGCCTTAGCGTTCTCAGCGAGCCATGCCTCACCTTCCTCCTTGAAGGCAGCGGCCATTGCCGCATCCTTCTCCTTGGCCTCAGCCTCAGCCTTGGCAAAGAAATCATTGAGGAGAGTGCTTGCCTCCTCAAAGGTGATCTGTGGCTTATTCATCTGCATGGAGTCCTTCACTCCTGCTGCGAAATCATCGAAGTCAATTTCTGTAGCGCCCATCTGGACGAGATTCTGGGCAATCATCATTCCCAGAGCGTAGCTAAGCTTGTTCATATGCTGTTTACATTAAAAATTCTGACATGTCGCGTCCCTCTGCCCATCCGTTCCTGATCTCAGTCGATGAGATGTCCACGATGGGAGCATCGATGACGCGTATACTCGATATTCTATCAAATGCCTCCTCGATGGAGACTCCTCCTTTCATGAAATGCGACTCAGACACATCCAGGGTGTATGGTGTAGGGAAATGGGTACTCTCCTCCACCAGCTTCGCGGCTATCGCCTCCAGGTCGAAGCCCTTGCGGGGATACACAGCCACGCCATACTCACTCAGGATGCGAGGGAAGTCCCTCCACTTGCGGATACCATCCAGGTTATCTGCGCCCATGACCAGGGTGAAGTCATTCTCCGGCTCACGCCTTTTCAGAGCGTCAAGGGTCCTGATGGTATAATGCGGCGGCTCCATCTCCAGCTCGATGTCATCCACCCACACGTGAAGGTCGGGATGGCGCTTCACCGCCTCCACCGCCGCCTCATAACGCGCCCTACCCGAGCGTGCCTTGGACGGGTCCTTCAATGGGTTCTGAGGCGACACGATGAGGTACACCCAGTCGAAATCCTTCTCCTGAGTGAGGTACTCCATGATGGCCTGATGCCCAATGTGCAAGGGATCGAACGAGCCCGAATAGACCGCAATCTTCATCTTCTGCTATTCAGCGGCAAGGAAATCATCCACTATCTTCTCAGAGTTCGCGAAGGTATCCTCGAGGCGGTCATTGATGATGTCCACGTCGAACTTGCCCTCTGCAAACTCCAGCTCCGAGCTGGCTTTCCCGAGCCTCTCGAGTATAGCCTCCTCAGAGTCAGTGCCGCGTCCGCGGAGACGCTTCTCCAGCACCTCCATCGATGGCGCCTTGATGAGGACAGAAAGCGCCTGGTCACCGAAATACTTCTTCAGGTTCACTCCACCCTTCACGTCCACATCGAACACGATCACGTGACCGGCAGCCCAGATGCGCTCCACCTCTGACTTCAGTGTGCCGTAGAATCTGTCGGTATAGACTTCCTCATACTCCACAAATGCGTCCTTGGCAATGAGCTCGCGGAATTCCTCCGCCGAAAGGAAGTAATACTCCACGCCATGCTTCTCCTGGCCACGTGGACTACGTGATGTCGCAGAAACGGAGAATTCAAACTCAGGATGGAGTCCAAGAAGATGATTTACCACCGTACTCTTTCCAGAGCCAGATGGTGCGGAAAATATGATAACTTTGCCTGTCATATCTATGTTTATTTCCACAAAATTAGTTAAATTTGTACGATTAAAAGAAAATAACTGTTTAACTTTTATACACATTATGGTATCATACAAGGAAATCGGCCTCGTAAACACCCGTGAGATGTTCGCAAAGGCTGTCGCAGGTGGCTATGCTATCCCTGCATTCAACTTCAACAACATGGAGCAGCTCCAGGCTATCATCATGGCTGCAGCTGAGAAGAATTCTCCAGTTATCCTCCAGGTTTCAAGCGGTGCTCGTAAGTACGCAAACCAGACCCTTCTCCGCTACATGGCTGAGGGTGCTGTTGAGTACGCTAAGGAGCTCGGTTGGGAGAAGCCACAGATCTGTCTTCACCTCGACCACGGTAACTCATTCGACCTCTGCAAGAGCTGCGTTGATATGGGTTTCTCTTCAGTAATGATTGACGCTTCTTCTCTTCCTTACGAGGAGAACATCGCTCTCACAAAGCAGGTTGTTGAGTACGCTCACCAGTTCGATGTAACTGTTGAGGCTGAGCTCGGCGTTCTCGCTGGTGTTGAGGATGAGGTTGCTTCTGAGGTATCTCATTACACCAAGCCAGAGGAGGTTGTTGATTTCGCTACCCGCACAGGCTGCGATTCACTCGCTATCTCTATCGGTACTTCACACGGTGCTTACAAGTTCACCCCTGCACAGTGCACACGTGACCCTAAGACCGGCAAGCTCGTACCTCCACCACTCGCATTCGACGTTCTCCACGCTATCGAGGAGCAGCTTCCAGGATTCCCTATCGTTCTCCACGGTTCTTCATCAGTTCCTCAGGAGTACGTTGACGAGATCAACTCTCTCGGTGGAAAGCTTCCTGATGCAGTAGGTATTCCAGAGGAGCAGCTTACAGAGGCTTCAAAGAGCGCTGTCTGCAAGATCAACATCGACTCTGACTCACGTCTCGCAATGACCGCAGCAGTACGCCGCGTATTCAACGACAAGCCAGGTGAGTTCGACCCACGCAAGTACCTCGGACCAGCTCGTGACGAGATGAAGAAGCTCTACATGCACAAGATCGACGTTCTCGGTTCTGCAGACAAGGCATAATTCCTTACGTAATTATATTAAGATAGCTGACCTCCCTCGAGGCCAGCTATTTTTTTGCACTGTGGCCTATTCGTACAGCTCCGCAAGAGATGCCCATGTTCCAGACCAGGCCCTCCCAGCATCCGCTGGGCCCCTCCCTCTAGAGCCGAGGGCGGCTAGTCTTCCACATGGGCAATCTCTTGTGGAGCAAGTCCAACACAGTGCAAAAAAAAGAGGACAGCCTCGAAAAGCCGTCCTCTCATATGATCTGAAGTGTATTTTACTGCTCGTCTGGGGTGCCAGGATCCTGAGGACCCTGTGGGCCATACTGAGGGCCCTGAGGGCCTGCCTGACCAGCCTGTGCGGCCTTGGCCATATCCTCAGAAGCTGCATGCCATGCTTCCTCAAGCTCCTTGTTGTACTTCTCGATAGAGTCGAGATCCTTGGCCTCAACAGCCTTCTTGAGCTCTGCGCAAGCGCTCTCGACAGCTGACTTCTTGTCTGCAGGGATCTTGTCACCGTACTCCTTGAGGTTCTTCTCAGTCTGGAATACCATACCGTCAGCATTGTTGATCTTATCGATACGCTCCTTAGCCTCCTTGTCGGCAGCCTCGTTTGCCTTGGCCTCATCACGCATTCTCTGGATCTCAGCGTCGCTAAGACCGCTTGACGCCTCGATACGGATGTTCTGAGCCTTGCCAGTAGCCTTGTCGATGGCGCTTACGTTAAGGATACCATTGGCATCGATGTCGAAGGTAACCTCGATCTGAGGTATGCCACGTGGCGCAGGTGCGATACCGTCGAGATTGAACTCACCGATGAGCTTGTTGTCTCTAGCCATAGGACGCTCACCCTGGAGGACACGTACCTGTACTGAAGGCTGGTTATCTGCTGCTGTAGAGAATACCTGGCTCTTCTTTGCAGGAATGGTTGTGTTTGACTCGATGAGCTTGGTCATCACGCCACCGAGGGTCTCGATACCGAGTGAGAGTGGGGTGACATCGAGAAGGAGGACATCCTTCACATCACCTGCGAGCACACCGCCCTGGATAGATGCGCCGATAGCGACTACCTCGTCTGGGTTCACGCTCTTGTTTGGCTCCTTGCCGAAGAAGTTCTTCACGATCTCCTGTACCTTAGGGATACGGGTAGAACCACCTACGAGGAGAACCTCGTCTACCTGAGATGCGCTGATGTGAGCATCTGCGAGTGCCTTGCGGCATGGCTCCATGGTGCGCTCGAAGAGTCGGTCGCAGAGCATCTCGAACTTAGAGCGTGAGAGTGACTTCACAAGGTGCTTAGGAATACCGTCCACAGCGATGATGTATGGAAGGTTGATCTCTGCTGAAGACTGGTTTGAAAGCTCGATCTTAGCCTTCTCTGCAGCCTCCTTGAGTCTCTGGAGAGCCATAGGGTCCTGCTTGAGGTTGATGCCGTGGTTCTCAGCTGCGAACTCGTCTGCAAGCCAGTCGATGATAGCCTGGTCGAAGTCGTCACCACCGAGGTGGGTGTCACCGTTTGTAGAGAGCACCTCGAATACGCCGTCACCAAGCTCGAGGATAGAGATATCGAAGGTACC
Organism: Bacteroidales bacterium; assembly: GCA_024398295.1. Taxonomy (GTDB): domain Bacteria; phylum Bacteroidota; class Bacteroidia; order Bacteroidales; family UBA932; genus Cryptobacteroides. The sequence continues at coordinate 12,333 of JAKSJL010000012.1, read as the reverse complement.
ACCACCGAGGTCGAAGACTGCTACCTTGCAGTTCTTGTCCTTCTTGTCGAGACCATACGCAAGCGCTGCTGCGGTAGGCTCGTTTATGATACGCTTCACATCGAGTCCAGCGATACGGCCAGCCTCCTTGGTAGCCTGACGCTGGCTGTCTGAGAAGTATGCAGGGACTGTGATGACAGCCTCGGTAACTTCCTGGCGGAGGTAATCCTCAGCGGTCTTCTTCATCTTCTGAAGGATGATGGCTGAGATCTCCTGTGGAGTATAGAGACGGCCATTGATATCTACACGTGGGGTGTTATTCTCGCCCTTGACTACACTGTAAGGAACGCGAGATACCTCATTCGCTACCTGATCATAGGTCTCACCCATGAATCTCTTGATAGAGTAGATGGTGTTGTGAGGGTTTGTGATGGCCTGACGCTTAGCAGGGTTACCCACCTTGCGCTCGCCGCCATCGGTGAATGCTACTACAGAAGGAGTGGTGCGCTCGCCCTCATTGTTGATGATGACAGTAGGCTGGTTTCCTTCCATTACGGATACACATGAGTTAGTGGTTCCGAGGTCAATTCCAATAATCTTTCCCATAATATTTACTTTTTAATCAATTATCTAGTCTGTGTCACTCAAGCGTGACGCTTATACCACAAACAAATCCTTTGCCACGACCATTCTTCTGCCAAAATGTCACAATCTTTCAAAAAATGGCGGTTAAAAAGGACATAATCGCTGAAAATAAGTACATTTGCGACATCATTTGACTGGCATATGGAATATAGGAAACTGACCCGCGAGGAATACATCGACATACAGAGAAGAATCCTCTATGAAGACAACCACCTGCTCATAATAAACAAGAGGGTGGGTGAGATCACCCAGGGCGACAAGACAGGCGATGAGTGCATCGCCGACACGCTGAAGGCGTTTATCGCCGAGCGCGACGCGAAGCCCGGCAAGGTCTTCATGGGCATCCCTCACCGCCTCGACAGGCCAGTCAGCGGCATCACCATACTCGCGAAGACGTCCAAGGCACTCGAAAGGCTCACTGAGATGTTTCGCAATGGTGACGTGCACAAGCGCTACTGGGCACTGTGCTGCGCTATGCCGCCTGCAGCGGAAGGCCATCTCGAGGACTGGATGAACAGGAACGAGAAGCAGAACAAATCCTATATCGTAGCACCAGGAAGCGCCGAGAAGCCGCTGAAGTTCAAGGAGGCGAAGCTCGCCAAGCTGAACTACAGGTACCTTGGCTGCACAGATCGCTACCACCTCATCGAGGTGGAGCTCCTCACAGGTCGCCACCACCAGATAAGATGCCAGCTTTCGCACATGGGATGCGTCATCAAGGGCGATCTCAAGTACGGCGCACAGAGGTCAAACAAGGACGGCGGTATCTGCCTCCACTCTCATGAGGTCACTTTCATTCATCCAGTAAAGAAAACGGAAGTCCACTTGACTGCACCTGTCCCTGAGACTTGGAAGGGGATGGAGAGTGTCCAAGTGCACGCATAGTACGCACTCCCTTGATGTATTCACTGGGCGACTGACCTGTCTTCTTCTTGAACTCCCTCTCGAAGGTCACGAGGGTCCCGTAACCGCACTGTAGAGACACCTTCTCCACCTTCAGGGACGGGTTTTCATTGATGATCTTTATGGCATATTCCATCCTCAGGGCATTCCTCAGCTGCGGGAATGTCATATTCAGGTAGCTGTTCAGCAAGCATGAGACGTATGACTGGTTGGTCCCCAGCTTCTCGGCCAGCATGCGAAGAGAGAAATCCGGCTCCAGATATATCTTTTCCGTCTTGAACAGGTGTACCATTTCCTGATATTTCTCCTCCTGCCTCGCATTCGGAGGAAGCTTCTCCACCTCTCGCTTACGTGACTGGAGAAGGCTGTAGCTATCCACCATATCCACGGCCATCATACAAATCATGGCCAGACATGAGAAGAGCGGGGCGAGGCTTCCATCACGGCACGAAGCCAATGAGATGGCCAGGCACATGGCGGCGCCGCACACCCTCCACCAGGACGAAGGTTTGAAATCCTTCCTCAGAAGGGCGAATATCGACCCGAAGAAATCCTTGATTATCAGTATGCGCAGCGAGATACGCAGCAAGTACGGCCCGATCCGGACCAATGGTCCCAGCACGGCCATGGCATAGAGAACCATCCGCCCATTCTCCGCATCGCACAACCAGATGACATGAGCCACGACGGCAAGCAGGGCGAAGGCGCCGACCACGCCAGGTCCCAGCTTATAGTCCATCCACATTATGTCCAGTGCCAAGGCAAAAGACACATCCAGCAAAAGTACAGGAAGAGTCGGCAGCCCAGAACTAGCCAGGGCAGACAGGGTGAGCAACAGCACGCCGTATAGCGTGATCAAGATACTGGGTCTTTTCTCGAGCAATACAAAAGAGATGACCCTCTGAATGACAAACAAGCCCAGCACGACCAGTGCCAGGCTCGGATAGATTAGTGTGTGTAATGACATATCATTGCCTGTATGTAACGGCAAATATGGTCAAACACTTTCTGAAAAACCCTACAAAACAGGGTGCCAATTCATCTTTTGAAGTTTTTTAGTCTTTTTTTAGCTTTTTATGTGCCTGTTTGATCACATCGAAGCCCTGACCGTAAACTCCCGTGACATTTGACACGGAGATGAAGGCATTCGAATCCATCTGTCTGACACGCTTGAGAAGAGAAGACATATCGGTCTTTCTGGTAAGCACCATGATCACCCTGGTAGGATTCTTTGTGTACCATCCTTCGCCATGGAGTATGGTCACTCCCCTTCTGAACTCACTCGATATCATCTGTGCGATTTCCTCATCCTTCTGCGAAAGGATGAAGAGCTGCACTGACTGCTTGGCTCCTGTGAGGAACAGGTCAAGTGCCGTACTGTTCACAACGATCAGGATAAGACCCAGGACAAGCCTGGTGATCTTTCCAGAAATAGGCATAAGGATTCCGTCCGGAGTGTAGGAAGGGACAAGCATTGACGACAGGATGATCACCACGTCCATGGTAAGTATCATTCTGCCAGGAGACACATCCCTGTACTTGTTCACTATCAGTGCCACGATATCTGTACCACCTGTACTTCCGCCCTGTGACATGGTCAGTCCGATTCCCACACCCGACATGATACCGCCCATGATGGTACACATGAGAGGTCCATTCTCTTGAGACAGACTTGCTATGAGGTCGCCAGGAAGGATGGTCTGGAAGAGGTTAAGTCCGTAAGACACCACAGCGATGGCGTAGACTGTCTTCACTCCGAATCCCTTGCCCAGCACAAAGAGCGCCGCAATGAGCAGGAGGATGTTCACCACGAAATAGGTGTAACCCACCTTGATGACGCCACCGGTAGCATACTGGATGATGGCGGCAGCACCTGTCACGCCACCACCGATCATGTTGTTTGGAACCAGGAACACTGTCCATCCAAGTACATAAAGGAGCAGACCCACCGTGATGATGGAGTACTCCTTAAGCACAGTCCAGACTGTTTTCTTTGATGATAAAGCCATACCTATTTACTATCTTCTTTCTTCAAGCCCGAGAAACCGACCTTCATCTCCTCGAAGCCTTCTCCATAGACATTGTTTGTCGGAGAAACTGACATGAACGCACGTGGATCGATGCTCTTTATGGCCCTGTTCAGCATAGGAAGTTCTTTCTGGTCGATGAGGATAAGAAGGACATTCTTCTGCTGCTTGGTGTACCAGCCGACGGCTGGGAGCAATGTCACGCCTCTGTCAAGGACATTGATGATATGGTCAGCGATCTGCTCATATTTCTCAGAGAACACAATGAGCTGGTATGAAGACTTCTTACCACCGACGACAAAATCCACCATCAGCGTAAAGGTCATGATCTGCTCCACGCCATAGATCATGTCGCCAAAAGACTTGTCTGGAAGGAGAAGAAGAAGAGCCACAACCACGAAATCTGACACCATGAAAACAGTGCTGAGCGAAATCGGCCAGTACTTATGCACCATGAGTGCAACGATATCGGTTCCACCCGTACTGCCGCCGTAGCGAAGCACCATTCCCAGTCCCAGAGCCTCGAGGGCACCGGCAATGATAGGGATAAGCACTCTATCATCTACATAGAAGAACTGTCCCGGAATGCACTGAAGGGCATCCACGCTCCCTATGAACTTCATCATGACAGATGAGGCAACGATACAGTAGATGGTCTTGAAACCAAACCCTATACCCATGGCTATCACAGCGATGACTATGAGTGCTGTGTTTATGACGAAATACGAAGTCTGCGCCTCTATGGCTCCATTGGTCGCAAACTGGATGATGGTACACAGACCCATCATTCCACCGGCACTCATGCCGTTCGGAATCATGAATCCCTCCCACGCAAGAGAGAATATGAAGCAAAAAAGCGTAAGCAGCAGGTAAGTCCAGATAGTCTTACCTGCCTGCTTAGCCGTTATCTTGGGCAAATTCATTACTTTACAACGATATTTACGATCTTTCCTGGAACAACGATGACCTTGATGATGCTGAGGCCCTCGGTGTACTTGGCAGTCTGCTCCATGCCACGGACATGTGCCTCAACCTCCTCCTTAGACATAGACTTAGGAAGATCTACGGTGAAGCGGGTCTTTCCGTTGAATGAGACAGCATATGTACAGTTGTTCTCCACGGTATAGCTTTCGATATACTCAGGGAACGATGCGAAAGTGACAGACTCTGTATGTCCGAGAGCCTCCCAGAGCTCCTCAGCGATGTGTGGAGCAAATGGTGAGAGCAGGACAACGAGAGGCTCGAGTATCTCATTCTTGCTGCACTTGAGCGCGGTAAGATCATTGAGTGCAATCATGAAGGCACTGATGGTTGTGTTATATGAGAACGACTCGATATCACTCTGCTCCTTGCCAATGAGCTTGTGAAGCACCTTAAGTTCCTCAGGGGTAGCCTTCTCGTCGCTTACGATCCACTGGTCGCGATCATAGAAGAGTCTCCAGAACTTCTTCAGGAAGCGGTTTACGCCATCGATACCCTTGGTATCCCAAGGCTTGCTCTGCTCGATAGGTCCAAGGAACATCTCATAAAGTCTGAGGGTATCAGCTCCGTAGGTATCGCAGATAAGGTCTGGATTCACTACGTTGTACATACTCTTGCTCATCTTCTCTATGGCATATCCGCAGACATACTCACCATTCTCGAGAATGAACTCTGCATCTGCAAACTCAGGTCTCCATGCCTTGAATGCCTCAAGATCAAGCTTGTCGTTGTAGACGATGTTCACATCCACATGGATCTCAGTGGTCTCATACTGGTCCTTAAGGCCGAGTGAGACGAAGGTATTTGTGCCGACTACACGATATACGAAGTTTGAGCGGCCCTGGATCATACCCTGGTTGATGAGCTTACGGAATGGCTCATCCTCGCAGATATAGCCGAGGTCAAAGAGGAACTTGTTCCAGAATCTTGAGTAGATAAGGTGACCTGTAGCATGCTCTGTACCTCCGATGTAGAGGTCCACATTTCTCCAGTAAGCATTTACATCCTTGTCTACGAGTGCCTCACCATTGTGAGGGTCCATGTATCTGAGATAGTATGCACTTGAGCCGGCGAAGCCTGGCATGGTGCTCTTCTCGAGAGGATAGCCATTATATGTCCAGTCCTTGGCACGTGCAAGAGGTGGTTCACCGTTTGCTGCAGGCTTGAATGACTCGATCTCAGGAAGCTCGAGTGGAAGCTCTGACTCAGGAAGCGGTGTAGGGATGCCATCCTTATAATAGATAGGGAATGGCTCGCCCCAGTATCTCTGACGAGAGAAGATGGCGTCACGGAGTCTGTAGTTTGTCTTTCTTCTACCGAGGCCCTTCTCCTCCACATAGTCCTTGGCGGTCTCGATGGCCACCTTCACGTCAAGGCCATTGAGGAAGCCAGAATTACACATCTTTCCCTCCTTCGCATCGAAGCTCTGCTCTGAGACATCACAGCCTTCGATGATAGGAATGATAGGGAGATCAAACTTGCGTGCGAACGCGTAGTCACGGCTGTCATGTGCAGGCACTGCCATGATGGCACCGGTACCGTAGCCGGCGAGCACGTACTCAGAGATCCATACCGGAATCTTCTCGCCTGTGAGAGGATTCACACCATACGCACCTGAGAATACACCGGTCACAGACTTGGTCTCCGCGATACGCTCACGCTCTGTCTTCTTCTTAACCTGCTTGATATACTCATCCACTGCCTCTTTCTGATCTGCGGTGGTCAGCTCTGCCACGAGGTCGCTCTCAGGAGCGAGAACCATGAAAGTTACGCCGAAGATGGTGTCCACACGTGTGGTGAAGATGGTTACAGGCACTGTCTTGTCTCCACTTTCTACGTTGAATACAACCTCAGTACCCTCTGACTTTCCGATCCAGTTCTTCTGCATCTCCTTGAGGGAGTCAGTCCACTCAAGAGTGTCGAGAGAAGAAAGAAGTCTACCAGCATAAGCAGAAACACGAAGCTGCCACTGGGTCATCTTCTTCTGCTCCACTGGGAAGCCACCTCTTACTGAGAGGCCGTCCTTGACCTCATCATTGGCAAGTACGGTTCCGAGGCCCTCGCACCAGTTCACTGATGTCTCACCCTGGTAAGCGATACGATATCTCATGAGAGCATCTGACTTCTCCTTCTCGGAGAAAGCCTTCCACTGCTCAGCCGAGAAGCAGTCACCATCAGTGCAAGCAGCTTTTACAGAAGCGTTTCCATCCTTCTCAAATATAGCTACAAGCTCCTCGATAGGGCGTGCCTTCTGTGCGTCTGTGTCATACCAGCTACCGAACATCTTGAGGAAAGCCCACTGTGTCCAGTGATAGTACTTAGGATCGCATGTGCGCACTTCCCTATCCCAGTCGTAAGAGAAACCGATGCGGTCCATCTGCTGGCGATAGCGTGCAATGTTATCTGTAGTGGTCTTCTCTGGATGCTGTCCTGTCTGGATGGCGTACTGCTCTGCAGGGAGTCCGAACGCATCATATCCCATAGGATGAAGGACATTGAATCCCTTGAGTCTCTTATATCTTGAGAAGATGTCGCTGGCAATGTAACCGAGAGGGTGTCCTACATGAAGACCTGCTCCTGATGGATAAGGGAACATGTCCAGAACATAGAACTTAGGCTTGGAGGCATCCTCCTTCGCCTTGAAAGTACCTTCTGCAGCCCACTTGGCCTGCCATTTCTTCTCGATTGATTTGAAATCGTATTCCATAATTATATATCTTTATTTCTTCTTCTTTTCAAGTCTGAACTCCACATAGAGTGACATCTCCGCCTTGACTGGCTTTCCCCTCACCCTACCTGGCTTCCAGTTCGGAGAGGCCTTGATGACCCTCACAGCCTCAGCATCAAGCAGTTCATGCACACCCTTGAGGACCTTCACATCGGTTACCTTTCCCTTCTCGTCGATGATGAAGTCCACGAGCACGCGTCCCTGGATGCCATTCTCTATAGCTCCCTGAGGGTAGCGCAGATACTGATATACCCACTTCTGAAGGAAGTATGTAGGATCTACACGACCAAGGAAAGATGGTTTGTAGTCACAATCATAGTATGGTACCACGTCGGTGCCGTCAGCCATAGGAAGCTTTCTGTCGTTAGGGTTGAAGAGCGGCCTCTCGCCATTCACGAGCTTTACTGAGAAATTATACAGATACTCAAGCTCACGCTCCATGAACTCGTAGTCAAGCTTGTCGTAAGTATCTCTGTCCGAGCCGTATTCGCTGTGGTGACCAGTACTGAACATCACAGAAGGAATCTCCTTCGCGTAGAATGACCTATGGTCAGATGGGAATGGCTCAAGCGCTGTGATGGTAGGATGCACCGGCTGCAGAGTATTTGCCAGGGAGTTGATGACAGCATTCATATCGGCATTTGACGATGTGAATGCGAGAAGCTCCTGCGACCTAGGGATGCCCAGGATGTCGAGGTTCACCATCGCGGCGATCTTCTGCGGGGCGCTGAACGACCTGTTTAGGAAATACCATGAGCCGGCATTTCCCTCAAGCGAGGAGCCGAATGCCACGAACAGCACCGAGCGCTTAAGGAGCAATGAATTCGTCTGCAGCATCCTCGCGAGCTCGAGCATGAGGGCAAGGCCTGAGGCATTGCCATTCGCGCCATAATATATCTTCTCTGTAGGCACGCCGTCTATGGTGACGCTGCGCACGCCTATGTTATCCATGCGCGCACCTATGACAATGTACTCGTCGCGCAGGGACTTGTCGTAACCCTGGATGAAACCCACCACATTCCTGGAAGTGAGGGTGTCGCCGCTGGTCTGCTTCATGCCGAAGAGGTCTCCCTCCGCAGGCGAAAGCATCTCCACGCCATATTTTTTGAACATGTCAGACACATAGATGGCTGTCTCATACTCGCCATCCGAGCCGGCAGCGCGGCCTTTCTTCGATGGAGACGAGATATATGAGACATGCTCCTTGAGGGAAGCGACTGTCTCACTATCATCTATGTCTGTATAATGTACTTTGTACTGGGCCTGCGCCATGAGGCCGGAGAAAAGCAGCAACAAGGCTGCGAGGAAACATCTATTCTTCATCATAATGCTTCCTCATTAATCAAAATCGATGCCTCTTTATAGGTATATCCCTTTTCGATGAGCTCCTTCATGGAGTCCCAGAACTCGAAGATGTCATTTGTGTGGCAGATGCCCACCTTCTTGTATCCCTTGAGGGTCGGGATCAGGATGGCGTCATACCCTTTCTGCTCCTTGTAGTCAGCAGCATACTTCTGCGCATTCTCGATGGTGGAAAAGGCACCCACCACTACCGAATACCTATATCCATATGTGCCTGGGGCAATGCCTCCGAGCCTTTCTGGACGATCCACAGCGAATCCCAGATGCAGAAGCGAGTCGCAGAGCGCGAGCGAGTCTGCCTCCCTTTTGATGGCAGCCTCGACGCGGAGTGCTGAGTCCTTGCGAGCCTGGAGTATACCCTGCTCGCGCTTGATGAGAGCCGCGCGCTTCTCAATCTCCTCCGAAGTCGGTCTGCCTGCCAGAGCACGCATGAAATCGCACCCGGTAAGGAGCAGCATCGAGGCTGCGAGAACGCTGAAAATCAATGTAATTCTTCTCATAGGACAAATAACCCAATTAGATGCAAATTTAATGAATATTAATCTACTGACAAAAAAAACGTATCTTTGCAACGTGAACACGAGAAAACTGATATTCTTCATCGCGACGGCACTGTCACTCATGGTGTCGGCAAGCGCAAATGCGCAGTGGAGCGACATATACAAGATACCCTTCCCCAAGCCATCAGTGCCACCTGTAGACACAGTCTCCGTGGTGGTGATAGGCGATGTGATGATGCATACCAAGCAGCTTGGCTACGACTGCAGCACCTTCCTCACATCTCTGAAACCTATGCTCGAAGGGGCTGACATCAGCATTGCGAACATGGAGTTCGCACTTGGCGGAGCTCCCTATTCCGGGTATCCTGCATTCTCTGCCCCAGACAGTTACGCCGATTATGTGAAGAGCCTCGGCGTGGATGTGTTCCTTCTGGCAAACAACCACATCCGCGACAAGGGAGAGAGAGGGCTACAGAGAACCATAGATTATTATGAGGCGATGGATGGCATACGCTATACCGGAGCTGCGCTCAGCGAGCAGAAAGACAGCACGGTAAACCCTCTCATCATGATGTCGCACGGCATACGCTTCGCGTTCATAAACTGCACATACGGCACAAACGGAAACCACAGCGAGGAGGGCTTTCCTCGCGTGCGACTGACATCCAAGGAGCTGATAAAGAAGGATATAGACAGGGCGAGAGAAGCAGGGGCCGACTTTATCATTGCCCTGCCACACTGGGGGCTCGAGTACCAGCTGAAGCACTCATACGCGCAGGAGAACCTCGCACGCTGGCTGGTGGATCAGGGAGTAGACGCCATCGTCGGCGGCCACCCTCACGTAGTGCAGGACACCACACACATCAAGGGCGTACCTGTCATCTACTCCATGGGCAATGCTGTCTCGAACATGACAGCCACAAACACGCGACTGGAACTGGCTGTGACATTGAGATTTACCAATGATCACGAAGGCTCCATGAAGATGCTGGAGCCGGAGCTCACCTTCCTCTGGTGCACTGTGCCAGGCATGCTGATAGATGGATTCAAGACCATCCCTGTAGAAAAGTATATCGGAAGGCGCGATGAGTGGATCACACCTTCCGACTATGACAACATGATGTCTACGCTCGCCCGGGTCAAGGGCGGCACCGGCATCGAATAGACTATTTCTCCCCTGCGGCGTCAAACGCCTTGACTATCTTCGACACGAGTGGATGACGGACGATATCCTCGTTCGAGAACTCGATGACGCTCACTCCCTTTATATCCCTGACGAGATTCACGCCTCGCATGAGACCGCTGTCTGACTTGTTCGGCAGGTCGACCTGTGACGCATCTCCCGTGACGATGAACTTCGCGTTACATCCCATACGGGTGAGGAACATCTTCAGCTGGCCAAGGTTTGTGTTCTGTGCCTCATCAAGGATGACACATGCCCTATCCAATGTCCTACCGCGCATATACGCGAGAGGCGCGATCTGGATGGTGCCTTCGGTGATGAACTCCTGAAGCTTACGCGAAGGGATCATGTCACCGAGCGCATCGTAGAGAGGCTGCAGATACGGATCAAGCTTGTCCTTGAGATCTCCGGGAAGGAAGCCAAGCCTCTCCCCTGCCTCCACCGCGGGCCTGGTGAGGATGATGCGCTTGATCTCGCGATTCTTCAGTGCTCGTACCGCAAGGGCAATGGCTACGTAGGTCTTTCCAGTACCGGCAGGGCCCAGGGCAAAGATGAGATCATTGTCAAAATAGGCCTTGACCATATTCTGCTGAGTAAGGTTTCTCGCGCGGATAGGGGTGCCTTCAGTACTATGCACAATGACAGCGCTGCCATTCAGCTTGAAGCTGTCAGCCGATGTCTCGCCATCGAAGAGTTCAGTTACATCATAAGGGGTCAGATTCATCTTCTGATGCCTACGGGTGATGAGCTGAGCAAACTTGACCTCGAACTCCTCCACCTGGGCAGGTGCACCGTCCAGCACGATATCCATCCCCCTGGCGACTACCTTGAGACCAGGGAAATAGGTGCAGAACTCTTCAAGAATCTTGTTTCCAGCGCCATAGATCTCCACTGGATCAATGGCTTCGAGCTTAATGGTTTTCTTCATGGATGCAAATATACGAAAAAAGGAAATGCCCCGAAGAGCATTTCCCTTTTTATATTATCCAATATATATTCGTATTAGATAGTGCCGTTCTCGGTGATAGCCTTGAACTTCTCGTACTTCTCAGCGAATGAAGCGTCCTCATCGCGGAAACGGTAGCAAGCGTTCTTGAGGTACTCAGCGATGCTTACCTTTACATCATTGTCCTTAGAAACCTCAAATGCCTTCTCGAAAGGAGCGATACAGCCCTTGAGAGCCTCCTCGAACTGCTTTACGAGTACCATGTACTTGTTATCATCAAACTCCTCCTGAGCCTTGGTCTGGATGTCGATAGCCTTGTTGTACATAAGGATACCCTCACCGATGTAACCGAACTCATAAGCTGGGTTGATCTCAGCGCACTTTCTGTATGCCTCGATAGCCTCAGCCTCCTGGTTAAGCTTGCTGCGGATGTTACCCTCAACATAGTAGAGAGAAGCGTTGTTTGGCTCATTCTTCTTAGCGCCATCAAGGAGCACGAAGAGTCTGTCTGTATCCTCACCACTTGTTACATAGTAGTTGATAAGACCGATAAGGATGCTCTGGCTAGCTGGATAAGCCTGGAAGCCCTGCTCAAGGATATCCTTTGCTGCTGCCTTTGCAGCCTTGATAGCCTCTGCCTTCGCAGCCTCGTCAGCGATAGCCTCTGCCTTCGCGGTAAGAGACTTCTCGGTGCACTCAGCGAGCTTACCGAATACCTCACCGTCATTTGCATAGTAGCCATAGCCAATGCACTTGTTGAATACCTCGATAGCCTTGTCGTTATCACCACCCTGCCATGCAGCGAAACCTGCATTGTAGAGAGAGTTTGTATCGAGCTTTGCGAAAGGCTCAACGAGAGATGCCTCAGCAGCCTTCTCGAAGTTTACGCTTGCAGCTGCGAGATTTCCGAGAGTATAGTTATTGTAAGCCTCCTCGACATACTTGTTGCAGATAGCCTCGATAGCAGCAGAGATGTCTGCCTTCTTCTTACCACCTGCATCAACGAGACCTGCCTGCTTGTAAGCCTCGAGAGCCTGTCCGAGGGCGTTCTCAACGAATGGCTTGGTAACCACGATCAT
>JAKSJL010000119.1 GCA_024398295.1 Bacteroidales bacterium | reverse complement strand
AACAATGTCTTCTCTGAATTGTAGAAATCCACGAAGTCCTTCTCGCAAACAGCGCCAGGGAATGGGCTGAAGAAGTGAGTAGGACGGTCCCAGGCATTTCTCCAAGTGAGGACATAGGTCACTGGAAGACCTTCGAGAGCAGGCTGGAGAGCCTCTGTCCACCATGTAGGGCAAGGAATGGACTCCATGCCAGTCTCGGTAACCGCGAGAAGAAGGCCATGCTCCTGAGCGAAAGCGTTGATATACTCAAGACTCGTGCGAAGCGCCTCTGTGAAGAATGCATGTGGCTCTGCGCTTGACTTAGGGTCGTCTACATATGAATCGTAATGGTCTACACCAATGATATCGATGATCTCATCCCCAGGATATCTCGCAAATGCCTCCTCCTTAAGGAGTGTAGTGCTAGGTGAGTACGCCCAGAGCATGCCGTCACGATGGAGGGTGTCGTAGGTAAGCTTCCAAAGAGCTTTGTAGTCTTCCTGCGAGCAAAGCTGAGGTGCCCACCAGAACCAGCCACCAGTATTCTCATGCCATGGACGGAAAAGAACCGGAATCTGCTTTCCCTCAGCATCCTTGAGGCTGCTGATGAAAGCATCCACCTTTCCAAGCCAGCCCATGAACTTCTCGTGATTCTCACCACCTTCAAGGATTGATGCCACGACACCCTCGGTAGACACATCCCATGTGTCGCCACCAGTGAGAGGGTTACGAAGATGCCATGAAAGAGTGATGATACCACCGTTTGCATCGTGCTCGATGATCCACTTTCTCATCATGTCAAATGACACGCCATCAAGGTTCTGTGTATCTCCAAGCTCGATTCCTCCGAGATCAAAGCCGAGAATCGCCGGCATATCGCCACAGACATCCTTCACATCACAGCGGGTAGCCTCATCTTCTGGAGCAGCCTGCCAAGAGTGTCCATAAGGAGTAGCATCCTGCATGGCATACATATACTGTCCATTAGCCACTGCTGCCTCAAGAGCATCCTTTATCGGATTTGAAGGGGCTGGGGTCTCGCTCTTGCAAGACATGACCATCGAGGCACATAGTGCCGTAACAGTCAGAAGATTCAGTTTTTTCATATTTCAAATGTTGATTTTCACAAATATAGCGAATAATTGGATATATTTGTCACATGGAACTGGATGAAAAATACATGCGCGAAGCGCTTCAGGAAGCGAGAATGGCTGGAGCAGATGACGAAGTGCCCATCGGGGCCGTCATCGTCTGCCGCGGGCGCGTCATCGCAAAGGGGCATAACATGACCGAAGGTCTTCATGACCCTACTGCCCACGCAGAGATGATAGCCATCACCGCAGCATCGGAGGCTATGGGAGGGAAGTATCTTTCCGACTGCACCCTCTACGTCACGGTAGAACCTTGCCCGATGTGCGCCGCTGCCCTTTGCTGGGCACAGGTCGGGCGCATTGTCTATGGAGCATCGGACCCGAAGCGTGGATACTCGCTCTTCTCCCCTTCCCTCCTCCATCCAAAGACGGAAGTCAGTTCCGGCGTCTGCGCAGAGGAGTGCAGCGAACTCGTCACCTCCTTCTTCAAATCGAAGAGGCGCTAGCCTATCTTTATGACCTTCAGCCAGTCGGAAAGGCGCAGTGGACCCTTTCCCACACCCTCCTGCGAGTCTGATATCAGAAGCAAGGTGCGACAGCCATCCTCAAGGACGGGGCCAAGGCACATGCCCTCATAGTTTGCAAGGCGCAAGCCTGCAGAAAGCTTGGTTCTGAAGGAGGTGAGCAGCTTCTTTTCGCCATCTCCGGCAATGGTATCGATCAGATAGAGCTTGACCTTGCACCAGCCACCCAGATAGGTCTTCGGCACATACAGCTCCCTCTCCATCACCACCAGCCTGCCGTCAGGCAGCGCCACCATCGCCGGTACACCATGCACGTACGAGATGGCCTTGGCAGCATCAGCCTCCGGAGCGTCCATAAAGTATGTCATTCTGCTTAGCGGAGCCAATGATTTCGCAGAGAAACTCTGAAGTATCAGCAGGTTACGTCCATCATGAAGAGTATTCTCATAAGCAAGCAAGGACGACTCTGTGGTGGTCCAGAAAAGGTCGTTATTCTCATCATACGCCAGAGCCTCGAAGCCTTGATTTGGCTTTATACAGGACACCCCCATGTCCGCTGGGACTAGCAGCTCCCGACCTGTATGTCGTCCGCTGACATCATACTCAAGTATCCTCTGATCACCTTCAGCACACACAAAGAAAGTGTTTGTGGAAGGAACATAGACCACGTCCTCAGGATCTCGGCAAATAGGTATCTCAGAAGTACCATCAAGCTCGGTCACAGACACATTCGACACCTTTCCGCTGGACAGGGAGATATCGAAATCCATATACAGCAGACCTCCGCCATTCTTTTTGTCATGTACGACTGCATACCTTCCGTAAGACACCCTGGTTATGCCAGAGTACTGGCCATAGTCCACGTCCTTACTCGTGAGGTTTGAACTGGCACCTGGAGTCAGAGTCAGCAGCTGAAGAACCAGCATGAAAAGAATACCATTTCCCATAATGACGCAAGTTACAGATTTTTGGATAAATCTAAAAATCGTGGTAACTTTGTGGTCTGGAACTGGGGTATGGTGTAATGGCAGCACTCAAGTTTTTGGCACTTGCAGTTCAAGTTCGAATCTTGATATCCCAACCGCAAAAAAGGATGACCGTTTGGCCATCCTTTTCTCTGTTTATCTATGTAAGAACTATCCTACAGGGTTCTCTTGATCTCGACAATGTGGAATGCCTCGACGATATCGCCTTCCTTGATGTCGTTGAAGCGGTCGATTGAAAGACCACACTCCATGCCTGCAGGAACCTCCTTAGCGGCATCCTTACCTCTCTGGAGAGATGCGAGCTCGCCGGTGTAGACTACGATACCATCACGGATGAGACGTACCTGAGCCTTGGCTGTGAGCTTACCATCGCGAACGAGACATCCTGCGATGGTGCCGACCTTGCTGATCTTGAAGGTCTGGCGCACCTCAGCTGTAGCGGTAACCTCTTCCTTCTTCTCAGGCTCAAGCATACCCTCGATACCATCCTTGACCTCATTGATACAGTCGTAGATGACAGAGTAGAGACGGATCTCGATACCCTCCTTCTCAGCAGCCTTGCGAGCCTCAGCGGAAGGACGTACCTGGAAGCCGATCACCACAGCATCAGAAGCCTCAGCAAGAAGGATATCGGACTCAGAGATAGCACCGACAGCCTTGTGGATAACGTTCACCCTTACCTGCTCGGTAGAGAGCTTGATGAGTGAATCTGAAAGTGCCTCCACTGATCCATCCACATCACCCTTGACAATGACGTTGAGCTCCTTGAAGTTACCGATCGCGATACGGCGGCCGATCTCCTCGAGGGTCATATGCTTCTGGGTCTTGATGCCCTGGATACGGATGAGCTGCTCAC
>JAKSJL010000118.1 GCA_024398295.1 Bacteroidales bacterium | reverse complement strand
GTGGAGCTTCCAGAGCCCATGAGACGGCGATAGGCGGCGTATGGCTCGACTATCTTCGTCTTCACCACCTCCGCTTCGGCTGGGATCTCGCTGACAAGGGTCTCGTCCACTGACGAGATTTCGGGGTTCAGCGGGGTGTATATCACAGGCTGCCATCCTTCGGATGGGAGGAACTTGCAGAACTTGACCCATCTCTGTACGCCGGACCCTCCGGCTGGTGGCCAATAATATGTGATGACGAGTACGCGTTTCATGTTATACAAATATATAGATTTTGCTTAAATTTGCATATATGAAGGAGAAGAACAATGACCTCACACCGATGATGAAGCAGTTTTTCAGCTTCAAGGCCCAGTACCCTGATGCCCTGCTTCTCTTCAGATGTGGTGACTTTTACGAGACTTATGGCGAGGACGCCGTGATCGCGAGCAAGATACTTGGTATCGTGCTCACGAAGCGTTCAAATGCCTCAGAAGATGCCATGCCTATGGCTGGAGTGCCTTTCCATGCCATCGAGGCTTACCTGCCGAAGCTGGTGCGTGCGGGCTACAAGGTAGCCATCTGCGATCAGCTCGAGGACCCTAAGCTCGTGAAGGGAAACAAGATAGTGAAGCGCGGTGTCACGGAGATCGTGACTCCGGGCGTAGCGTTCCGCGAGCAGCTCCTCGAGCAGAAGGAGCATAACTATCTCGCGGGCCTGTGCTTCGAGGGCGAGGGCCAGTGCGGCGCCGCCTTTCTCGATGTCTCCACGGGTACGTTCAATGTAGCCCAGGGCACTCCTGAGTATATCTCCACCCTTCTGGGGTCAATGAATCCGAAGGAACTCGTCGTCCAGCGCGGCATGGCAGCCACCGTGCGCGAGATGTCGGGCATGAACATCTACACAAACTCATTGGACGAATGGGCATTTGTCTACGACTCCGCCTATGAGAAGCTGCGCAAACAGCTGAATGTCAAGTCGCTGAAGGGTTTTGCAGTAGAGCCTTACCCTCTCGGCATCAGCGCCGCAGGTGCGCTTCTGGTGTACCTGGAGCAGACCCAGCATTATGACTTGAAGAATATCTGCAGCATTGGCCGTATAGATGGCGGAAAGTTCGTGTGGATGGACCGCTTCACCTTCAAGAACCTGGAGATCTTCCAGTCGGCAGCGGGCCCAGAGGGCACCTCGCTGGTGGAGGTCATCGACAGGTGCTCATCACCGATGGGCGCGCGCCTTCTTCGCAGCTGGCTTGCGATGCCGGTGCTTGACCTGAAGGAGCTCGAGGCGCGCTATGACGTGGTCGGCTACTTCTCGGAGCACGCCGACGAACTGCGTGAGGTTCAGGCGCTTCTGAATGCTGTGGGCGACCTCGAGCGCATCCTCTCCCGCGCGGCGGCAGGAAAGATCCTGCCTCGTGAGGTGATGCAGCTCGCGAGAGCATTGGCCCAGATGGGGCCTATACGTGAGCATTGTGTCGGTAAGGACATTCCGGAGCTGGAGAAGATGGCGGGGCAGATGAAGGGCTGCGACAAGCTCCTGGAGTACATCACCTCCACCATGGCGGAGAACCCCGCTGCCGGCTTGGGCAAGGGAGACGTCATCGGCGCAGGCGTGAGCAGCGACCTTGACGAGCTTCGCGACATCTCGCGTGGTGGCAAGGACAGCCTGCTCGCCATGCAGCAGAGAGAGATCGAGCGCACCGGAATCTCCTCACTCAAAATCAGTTATAACAATGTCTTCGGCTACTACATAGAGGTGCGTAACACCTTCAAGGACAGCGTCCCTCCGGAGTGGATCCGCAAGCAGACACTTGTGAATGCAGAGCGCTATATCACCGAGGAGCTCAAGGAGTACGAGGAGAAGATTCGCACTGCCGAGGATAGAATCTATGAGATTGAAAGTCAGATATATGCGTCCGTTGTGGACAAGATCCAGCAGAGCATCCGCGACATCCAGACAAACTGTCGCGTGCTTTCGCGCCTGGACGTGCTCTCCGGCTTCGCCGAGCTCGCCTCTGACAGCCGCTACACGCGCCCTCATATGAACAGCGGCCGCGTGCTCGACATCAAGGCTGGCCGTCATCCTGTCATCGAGAAGATGATGGCTCCGGGCGAGGAGTACGTGCCGAACGACATCCACCTGGACTCTGATGGCCAGCAGATCATCATCCTCACCGGACCGAACATGGCCGGTAAGTCGGCCCTCCTGCGCCAGACCGCACTCATCGTGCTCCTCGCGCAGATCGGCTCCTTCGTGCCAGCAGACAGCGCCGAGATAGGCTATTTCGACAAGATCTTCACCCGCGTCGGCGCGTCGGACAACATCTCCCGCGGCGAATCCACCTTCATGGTGGAGATGCTGGAGACCTCCATGATCATGCACAACCTCTCCGAGCGCTCGCTGGTCCTGCTGGACGAGATCGGTCGAGGCACATCCACCTACGACGGCATGTCCATTGCCCGTGGTCTGGTGGAATACATCCATAAGTATGGCCACGGAGCGAAGACCCTCTTCGCGACCCATTACCATGAGCTCAATGACCTCGAGGACCAGCTTCCGCGCGTGAAGAACTACCACATTGCCGTCAAGGAAGTGGGCAAGCAGGTGATCTTCCTTCGCAAACTCTGCGAGGGCGGCGTAGCGCACAGCTTCGGTATCCATGTGGCACGCCTTGCCGGCATGCCGAAGGAGGTCATCGCCGCGGCCGAGCGCACGCTGAAAGAGCTCGAGCGTAACCAGAAGAGCGTCGAGGCCGCCTCCAAGGTCGGCCAGGTCCAGGACGACGGCAGCATCCAGCTCTCGCTCTTCCAGCTCGACGACCCGACCCTCCGCTCGATCCGCGACTCCCTCAAGGACGTCGACCTGAACAACATTACGCCGATGCAGGCCTTCGACCTGCTTCGCCAGATGAAGGCCGAGCTTGGCCTCTAGCCCCACCCTCCCCAGGCCAGGCCATCAGAAATACTCCATTTCCCTCATCTTGCCATCGAAACGCCAGTTTTGATGGCCGCCTCGTTCGTCCCGTTGCCTTCTGGCCATGATTTCCCTGGATTTCTAGCCGAATCCTTCCATTTCCCTCATCTGGCCATCGAAACGCCAGTTTGATGGCCGCCTCGCCTGGCCTCTTTTCGTCCTGAAATTCGTTTTGTGGAGCGATGTGCCACAGAAGGCCGTAGAATGGGGGCGACGGACGAAAACGATGCGAAGTCTGTACCGTTTCGATGGGATACCTGCGCTGGAATGATGTAGAATGAGGGTTGCTGCTTGAAACGAATTGCAGGACGATGTGGGTCATGCAATCGAATAAATCTAATGAGGGGCCAGTAACTTTTCGAAAAAAGTGCAAAAAATTTCGCAAAAAGTTTGGATATTAAAATTATTGTCGTACCTTTGTAATCCCAAACGACAAGTACGGGTCACCAAAAATGCGGAAATAGCTCAGTTGGTAGAGCGCAACCTTGCCAAGGTTGAGGTCGCGAGTC
>JAKSJL010000117.1 GCA_024398295.1 Bacteroidales bacterium | reverse complement strand
CCATTGACAGACTCGTGGACTACTGCATGAACACTGAGCCAGATGGCCTCAGGACGGGTCTCACAGTAGAAAGATTGAACCGTCTCATCGACAAGAACAAGAACCTATGATCGACCACTACCTTCCTTCTCCCGACCGATATGAGTCGGGCATGATCTACAACCGATGCGGCCGCAGCGGAGTGCTGATCCCACAGATCTCACTCGGCATGTGGCAGAACTTCGGCAGCACCGCTCCTTACGAGAGATCGAAGGCGATACTTCGCACTGCGTTTGACGAGGGCATCTGTCACTTCGACCTTGCAAACAACTACGGACCTGTATTCGGATCTGCTGAGGAGAACTTCGGCAAGATGATGCAGACAGACTTCAAGCCATTCCGTGACGAGATGTTCATCTCCACCAAGGCAGGCTGGAACATGTGGCCAGGCCCTTACGGAAACTGGGGATCCAGGAAGTATCTCATGGCCAGCCTCGACCAGAGTCTGAAGAGAATGCACCTGGACTACGTGGATATCTTCTATTCGCATCGCTACGACCCGAACACTCCGCTTGAGGAGACTCTTCAGGCGCTTGTGGACATCGTACGCAGCGGAAAGGCTCTCTACGCAGGTATCTCAAGCTACCCTTACGAGGCCGCCAAGTTTGCATACGAGTATCTGGAAGCACACGACACACATTGTCTGCTGAACCAGACGAAGCTGAACATGCTCTACACCGACCCTATCGAGAAGCATATCCTCAAGCTCGGACAGGAAAAGGGAGTGGGATTCATAGCCTTCTCGCCACTCGCTCAGGGCCAGCTCACGAACCGTTACCTTAACGGCGTTCCTGCTGGTTCAAGAGGTGACAATGGCACCCTCAAGGGCAGCGTCACCCCAGAGCTCGTGGAGAAGCTGAACAAGCTCAATGACATGGCTGCGGAGCGAGGCCAGAGCCTCGCGCAGATGGCCCTCTCGTGGGACTTCGCACAGCCAGGACTCACCTCTGTCATCGTGGGCGCGAGCTCAGTGGAGCAGCTGAAGGACAGCCTGAAGGCGGTCCACAGCCCTGCTCTCACGAGCGAGGAGCTCACCCGCATAGCTGATATCCTGAAATAGCCGGTTATTTGGCACAAAACGCGCTATCTGCATAGCGCGACTCTCATACAGCGTGGTTTTCCAGTAGAATCACGCTGTGTTGTTTATCGTGATAAATGCTGAGGCTTCTTTCGCAAATTAACCATATGAAGAAATCGATGTACATAGCCATGGCGATCGTGGCGCTGCTGTCAGGCTGCAGCCCGAAGCCACGGCTACTGATGCCAGCAGACGGCACCGAGACCAGCCAGAACATGCCTACCCTCGCCTGGAAGGGCGTGGAGTGCGACTATTACGAGGTCATTGTCAATGACATCGTGGTGGAGAAAGTGCCTGGCTACAAGAGCACCAGCACCGCGTTTCCGCTCTCTTACGGAGAAAACACCTGGCAGGTGCGCGCAGTGAAGGGCGGCAGCGCCAGGGAGTCGGAGAAGCGCGTGATACGCGTGAGCGACGGCACCCTCTCCCCTCTCCCGCAGCGCAGCCAGCTGCTCCGCGAGGGCTGGGCCGTCCAATCGTCTGCAGTGGTCGGCCGCGGACTTCCAGAAGCCACTGAAGGGTGGTACAAGACCTCTATCCCTGCCACCGTGCTCACAGCGCTTGTGAGAAATGGCGTGTATCCAAACCCATACGTGGGCATGAACAACATGCAGATACCTGACTCAGACGACGAGTACAACGAGGACTACGACCTGCTGAGATTCAGTCACATACCTGGCAAGAACCCTTGGAAGGACCCATACTGGTTCACGACTTGTTTCACGCTCAGCGAGGAGCTGAGAAGCGCGAAGCATGTAGAACTGAATTTCCGCGAGATAAACTATCGCGCTGACATATACCTGAATGGTCAGCCACTTGCCGACAAGGAGCAGGCAGTGGGTATGGAAAGGCATCTCCAGTACGATGTGACAGACATCGTGAAGCGTGACTCAGAAAATACCCTCGCTGTGCTCATCTATCCGGTAGACCATCCCGGAAAGCCTGAGGTTGAACCACTTACGGCACTGGCAAACCCTGGCCAGAACATGGGTGACGGCATGATCTCGCACGACTACGCGAAGTGGGATACCATGGGATGGGACTGGATTCCTGCCGTACGCGACCGCGACATGGGCATCACCGAAGAGGTGTTCCTCGCAGGTGACGACGGGCTGGCGATGGCCAATGTTTACGTGTCAGCCGAGCCAGACCTTGCCCAGAGTGGCAAGGCCGCGGTAGCTATATCATTGGACCTCAAGAACTTCTCTGACTCGGAGAAAGCCGGCGAGCTGAAGCTCTCCATCAAGGGCCACGGTACCGACATCGCACTCAGCAAGCCTTATAGAGTCGCTGCGGGAAGCTGTCAGAGCGTCACGCTCGATGCTAGCGAGTTCGCAGAGCTGGAGCTTTCAGACGCGAAGCTCTGGTGGCCAGTCGGCTACGGTGAGCCTAACCTCTACGAGTACAGCCTCACCGCCGACGCCGACATCCAGAGCGGACACTTCGGCATCAGGAAGGTGGAGTCGCGTATGGGCGCTTCTGCCCGCGAGTTCTTCATCAACGGCAGGCGCATCTACCCTGTCGGAGGAAACTGGGTCATCGACATGATGCTGAACTGGACCCCATCCAGGTACGAGAAGGAGATACTTCTCTCGAAGAACGCCGGCTTGAACATGCTGCGCGTCTGGGGCCCTACGGGCGTCGCCCCTGATGCTCTCTTCGACGCCGCCGACCGCCACGGCATCCTTATGTGGCAGGACTTCCTGAACGACTTCTGGGGCACTTTCCGCAACCGCCCAGGCTACCAGCCAGAGCTCGCACTCTACAGGGAAATCTCCACAGGCATCGTGAAGCGTCTGCGTAACCACCCATCTCTCATCATCTGGTGCGGAGGCAATGAAGGCGTAAACCCTCGCGAAGAAATGCTTGTAAATGAAATACTTGCTCAAGAAGACAGCAGAACGTCGCGCTTCTACCTAAGCGCTTCAGACGGAGATGGCCTGCACGGTGGTGGTCCGTATAACACCATCCAGCCGGAGGAGTACTTCACCCATCAGAAGCTTTCTGGCTTCAGCAGCGAGATCGGCCCGAGCGGCCTCCCTGTATGGCAGAGCGCCGACAAGTTCCTGCTCGGGCAGGAGGGCGAGGCAGCGGTAGGCAGGTTCCCTCTCGACGGCCAGTTCGCATATCACGATGCGAACGACTGGCCTGGCCAGGACAAGCGCAAGTTCCACACCTACGACGACATGGTGCGCGGATGGTACGGAAGCATTGACTCCATTGACTCCACCGACTTCCGCAAGGCCTGCAAGGACTACTTCGCAAAGGCTCAGTTCGTGAACTACGACGTCTACAAGGCGGCAGTGGAGTCTATCAACCGCCAGCTCTGGGACGGCGCATGCGGCATCATGCTGTGGAAGTCTAACTCCGCATGGCCAAGCATGGTCTGGCAGCTCTATGACTGGTA
>JAKSJL010000116.1 GCA_024398295.1 Bacteroidales bacterium | reverse complement strand
TGTACGCAATCGTAGAAATTGCAGGCCAGCAGTTCAAGGTAGAGGCTGGCAACGAAATCTTTGTACAGCGTCTTTCAGCTGGCAAGGGTGCTGCCGTAGAGTTCGACAAGGTGCTTCTCATCGACGCAGAGGGAGCAGTTAAGGTCGGTACTCCATACGTAGAGGGTGCAGTAGTTAAGGCTACTGTTATTGATGATGAGTGCAGAGCTGACAAGGTACTTGTATTCAAGAAGATCCGTCGTAAGGGCTTCCAGAAGTGCAACGGTCATCGTCAGTTGCTTACCAAGATCCAGATCAACGAAATCGCTTAATTTTTAAAGGAGAACACATTATGGCACACAAGAAAGGTCAGTCAAGTTCAAAGAACGGTCGTGAGTCACAGAGCAAGCGTCTCGGACTTAAGAAATTCGGTGGTGAGGTTGTAAAGGCTGGTAACATCATCGTTCGCCAGAGAGGTACTGTTCACAACCCTAGCACAAACGTTGGTATGGGTAAGGACCACACTCTCTATGCTCTTGTTGATGGTACTGTAAAGTTCACCAAGAAGAAGGAGAACAAATCCTACGTATCGGTTGTTCCATTTGAGAACTAACTCGAAGGATTTCAAAATCATAAAAGGACTGCACTTCGAGTTAGTGTATGTCCTTTTTTTATTGCTTAGAACTAAAAAGACTATATAATTATGTTGACTATCAAGATGCTTCGCGATGATCCCGAGTTCGTGATCCGCAAGCTTGCTATCAAGAATTTTGATGCACGTGAGATTGTCGAGACTGTTCTCAAGCTCGACACCGAGCGCCGTTCGCTCCAGACAGAGAACGATGCTCTCCTCGCTCAGCAGAAGGTTAAGGCTGGCGAGATCGGTAAGTTGATGAAGGAAGGCCGTAAGGAAGAGGCTGAGGCTGTAAAGGCTGCTGTCGCTGAGCATAAGACCAAGTCTTCGGAACTCATGGCTAGATATGATGCGGCTTCAGCAGAGCTTGACGCGAAGATCGTCCTTCTTCCAAATATCCCATGCGACCTCATTGTCCCTGGAAAGGGTGCTGAGGATAACCAGGTAGTGAAGATGGGTGGCCCTGAGGTAGACCTTCCTGCTGATGCAGTCCCTCACTGCGATCTCTGCAAGAAATACGATATCATTGACTTCGACCTCGGTGTGAAGATCACCGGCGCAGGTTTCCCTGTTTACAAGGGTAAGGGTGCCAAGCTCCAGAGAGCTCTCATCAACTTCTTCCTCGACTGTAACACAGCCGCTGGTTATAAGGAAGTGGAGCCACCTGTGATGGTCAATGCCGCTTCTGGTTTCGGTACAGGTCAGCTTCCTGACAAGGAGGGCCAGATGTACCACGCAAACCTCGACGACTTCTACATGGTACCTACAGCTGAGGTCCCTGTCACAAACATCTTCCGTGATGTCATCCTCCAGGACTCTGAGGTCCCTCAGAAGATGACTGCCTATACTCCTTGCTTCCGTCGTGAGGCTGGATCATACGGTAAGGATGTTCGTGGTCTTAACAGACTTCATCAGTTCGACAAGGTCGAGATCGTCCGCGTCGAGAAGCCAGAGAACAGCTATGCGGCACTCGATGAGATGGTTGCCCATGTCGAGAGCATTGTTAACAAGCTCGGCCTCAAGTACAGAATCCTTCGTCTCTGCGGTGGTGACATGTCATTCACTTCAGCGATCACATATGACTTCGAGCTCTGGAGCGCCGCTCAGGGTCGCTGGCTCGAGATCTCTTCTGTATCAAACTTCGAGACCTACCAGGCTAACCGTCTGCACCTCCGCTACCGCGACGAGAATGGCAAGCCACAGCTCTGCCACACTCTGAATGGCTCTTCACTCGCGCTCCCACGCGTCGTTGCAGCCCTTCTCGAGGATAACCAGACACCTGAGGGCATCATCATCCCTGAGGTACTCCGCCCTTACACCGGATTCGACAAGATTGACTAAAGAGAGAATCATACTGGGTATTGACCCCGGAACCAACATCCTTGGTTACGGGGTCATTCGTGTAGACTCCCGTGGCCCGCACTATGTGACCATGGGCGTCTTTGACCTGCGTAAGATAGGTGACCCTTTCGAGAAGCTTGCGAACATCAACGGAGGTATCGCCGAGCTCATTGCCGAGCATCATCCATCGGACATGGCCATCGAGTCGCCATTCCTTGGGAAGAATGCGCAGGTGATCCTCAAACTCGGTCGCGCCCAGGGCGCTGCCATCATTGCCGCCACGCAGGCTGGCATCGCGGTTACTGAGTACGCTCCCCGCAAGGCGAAGATCGCCATCTGCGGAAATGGCGCTGCCTCGAAGGAGCAGGTGCAGGTGATGGTCGAGAAGACGCTTGGCGTCAAGCTCGAGACCAAGTACCTCGATGCTACGGATGCATTGGCGATAGCATTGTGTCACTACTATCAGCTCACGAGTCCGCTCTCCAGTGCGGCTCCATCCACATCGTGGGCGAAATTCCTGGAAGCGAACCCTGACAGGGTCAAGAAATAGAAATAATGGAGATGGGGATTAAACTTTCCCATCTTTATTATGTCCAAAGATACAGTTGGTATTATTATAACTTTATAGATGAAGAAGATAATTGTTTGTATATTCTCCTCGCTCATTCTTCTCGCGGGATGCGGATTGAGAGTGAAGGCACAGACTAGGGGAGGAGCAGTCGTTTCGGTTCAGCTCATCGATGCCTCAAATGATGAACCTGTAGGATTCGCTACGGTTTCACTTACACCGAAGGGAGCTGCTAAACCTTCAAAATATGGCCTTACCGACGATCAGGGTAAGGGAAAGCTTGAGGGCGTAAGACCTGGAAACTACACTTTCAAGGCCGAAATCATGGGCTACAAGTCTTTCGAGAAAGTGTTGGATGTGAAGGAGAACGTTGACCTGGGAAAGGTAAAGCTTTCACTTGACCAGAAAGTGCTTGATGCCGCCAGCGTATCAGCGGTAGGTAACCCTATCGTGGTCAAGAAGGATACCATCGAGTACAATGCTTCTTCATTCAAGACTACAGAGAATGACGTCCTTGAGGATCTGCTCAAGAAGCTCCCAGGTGTGGAGATCAATGAAGACGGCTCCATCACTGCGAATGGAAAGACCATCTCGAAGATTACCATTGATGGAAAGACATTCTTCCTCAATGACCCCCAGCTCGCGTCAAAGAACCTTCCTGCGAAGATGATCGAGAAGGTGAAGGTCATCGAGAAGAAGTCTGACCAGGCTGAGTTCACCGGCATCGATGACGGTGAGGAGGAGCAGATCATCGACCTTTCTGTAAAGAAGGGTATGATGAACGGTCTCATCGGAAACATGTCCCTCGGTGGCGGTCACGACGTGCCATCTACTGACGTGCAGGGCGATTATCGTTTCCAGGGCGCTGGCTTCATGGGCAAGTTCACTGAGAAGTCAAACCTCAGCTTGATCGTAAACGCAAACAATACAAACAACCGTGGTTTCAATGACCTCTCAGGTGGCATGATGGGTGCCATGAGAGGTGGCGGCATGGGCCGTGGTTCTGGCGGTTTCGGCGGTGGCAATGGTATCACCACTTCGTACATGGGCGGTCTCAATGGCTCATGGAACCTCTTTGACGACAAAATGGAGCTTGGATCGAACTA
>JAKSJL010000115.1 GCA_024398295.1 Bacteroidales bacterium | reverse complement strand
TCATGGCAGGACGTGACATCAGCGTCACCCATATCGCTCTCGGTTCAGTGAGAGTCATGCGTACTTGCGCCATGATGGGTGAGGTAGTCGGAATGGCGGCATCCATCTGTGCGAAGAAGAAACTTCTCCCTCGTGACATCTACAAGACCAATTTCCAGGATCTCGTGGAACTCATGAAGAAGGGCGCAGGCCGTACAGACGTACCTTACACTCAGTTCTACCACCAGGTGGACCGTACAGGACACCAGGCAGAAGACAGATAATTGACCAAAGACACTAACACAGAAGATGACACTGATTGACTGGCTCATTGTAGCCTTTTTCCTAGGAGCGCTCGTGACCATTGGTTACCTGTTCTCCCACAAGAACAAGAATATTGAGGACTATTTCGTGGCAGGACGTTCCATGCCGGGCTGGCTCGTAGCAATCGCTGCGACTGGAACTACCATCAGTGCGGGCACATTCGTGGGCTCGCCTGAGCTTGGCTTCAACACGAACCTCACCTACATAATGAACCTCATCGGTGCCATCTTTGGAGGGTGTCTGGTGGCAGCATTGATATTGCCTAAGCTCTACAATGCGAAAACCATCACCATCTACGGCTATATCGGAGAGCGCTTCGGCGAGAAGTCGAAGAGAGCGAACAGCGTCATGTTCCTTCTGGGACAGCTGTTTACATCAGGTTCGCGTCTTTTCATCGCTGCCATAGCGATCTCCGTGATAGTGTTTGGAGATATCCGTTTCCAGTTCCTCATGTGGAGCATCATCATCCTGGGTGTCATCTCGACTTTCTACACCATGATGGGCGGCATCAAGGGACTTCTGTACATCGATACCTTCCAAACCCTGCTCATGATATTCACGGGCGTAGTCGCATTTGTGCTCGTGGCTTGTGACCTTGATGGACTGTCATTCAGGGAGGTGTGGGATACTCTCACTTCAGGAGGAATGGTCAAGTCACCAGCCGCTGCGGGAATGGCGCCTGGAGTCGCTGCGGATGGCACATTGACTGGATGGGTTCCTGGCAACAAACTTAAGATGTTTGATCCAAGCATTGACTTCACCAAGCCATATACCATACTTGGAGGTATGATAGGTGTGGCATTTTTCAAGGTGTGCCAATACACTACAGATCAGGAGTTTGTACAGCGTCAGCTCGCCTGCAAGGATGTGAAGAAGGCAGGCCGTTCGCTTGTGGCTTCACAGCTCATCAGCCTTCCGGTAGTGCTCGTGTTCCTCGGAATCGGACTGCTTCTCTATGTGAAGTATATCCATGACCCTCAGGCGTCGTTTGAGAGTGGTACAAGCTTCTTTACTGATGCTCGTGATGTGTTTCCTCAGTATATCAAGAACCATATTCCTATGGGAGTGAGAGGGCTGATGATCACAGGCCTTCTGGCTGCTGCGCTCTCAAGCTTCAACTCTGCCATCAATTCCATGGCTTCAAGCTTTGTGTCAGACCTCTATCTGCCTATAAGAAGTGAACTTGGCAAGGAGATCAAGTCAGACAAGGAGCAGATCTCCTCATCACGCTGGATGGTGGCACTTATGGGTGTGCTTCTCACTGGTTTTGCTATCGTCACCTGCGTCATGCAGCAGAGCTCCGGACTTAACCTCGTGGATTTCGCGACAGGCGTCATGTGCTTCGCATATGCGGGTATGATCGGCGTATTCCTTACTGCTATCTTCACCAAGCGTGGCAATGCGCGAAGCGTCATCGCTGCCCTCGTGGTCGGCATGGCCATCATCATCCCTCTGATGTTCCAGAAGGAGTTCTTCGGCCAGACCTATATCGCATGGACATGGTGGTGCCCTATCGGAGGCCTTATCTCGACACTCGTATGTATGCTTGGAAAACCATCTACTAAATAAAAGAATATGAAAAGAACTTTTATAACCATACTTTTCTCGCTGGCAGCAGTGATTGCACTTTCTGCTCAGCCAAATGTCAAGGGACGTGTCCTCGCTGATGGAAAGCCCCTCGCTGGGGTTCTTGTAACTGACGGCGTAAATTTTACATCTACAGATGCTTCCGGACGATATGCCATGGAGAGCAAAAAGGAAGTGGGCATGGTCTACATCACCACACCTTCCGGCTATGTGGCTGAGTCCATCGATGGTATGCGCCCAGGCTTCTGGCAGTACATGAACCTCCCCGTAGAGCAGGAGGAGATTCATGACTTCAGACTGAAGAGCGAGAATCAGAACTACTACACAGTGCTCTTCGCAGCTGACCTTCATCTGTCCAATGATCCTGAGCGCGATGACCTGGAGCTCTTCAAGCAGAATACCATGCCTCTTGCACTTCGAGAGTACGAGACCGCCAAGACAAAAGGCCCAGTCTACACCATGAACCTTGGAGACTTTACCCACGACATATATTGGTATGATTTCGAGTTCAATGAGGCGGACGGACTTAGACTCATCCAGGACCTTGGTTATCCTACTTCCATCTACTCAGTGATGGGAAATCATGACCATGATGGTGCCATCATAGGTGAGGATGTGGACAAGCGCGCCGCGTGGATCCAGCATAATTGCTGGGGCCCAAGCGCTTACTCCGTAAACATTGGCCCAGACCACTGGGTGTTCCTTGATGATATAGTGTATGTCAATGTTCCCGGAAAGGGCAAGAAAGGAAAGAACATCAAGGGGGATAGAAGCTACGAGCAGCGCCTTACCCAGGAGCAGATCGAGCGGCTCGAGACGGACCTCTCATACGTCTCTGACGATACTCCTGTGTATGTCTGTGTGCATTGTCCTTTCTTCAAGTTCAATGGTCGCGAACACAGTACCCTCGTTCCCGGTGACCAGCTCGCTGTCCTTGATAAGATGGCAGCAAGATTCACTCATCCTTTCATGGTTTACGCAGGACACATCCATAAGTTTGACTTTTGCGACCATCCTTCATATCCACATCTTGTACAGCGTGCTTACCCTGCTACATCTGGTATCATGTGGGGTACGAAGAAGGGCTGGCCGCTCATCAGTGGAGATGGCTCTGACGCTGGTATGTGTGTGGGTGTGTATGAGGCCGGAAAGGCTCCGTCATACGCTTTCAAGACATACGAGTTCGGCGAGGAGTATTTTCGCGTATATGATATGAATGAGGTCGGAAAGTACTATGCTTCAGACCCTGAGCTGAAGGCTATGCTTGCACAGTATCCTGCCAGAAAGAACTATGCCAAGAAAGAATACCATAACAAGGTGTTCGTCAACTACTGGGCATGGGAGCCTGGTGATGTAGTGGAGATGTTTGAGAATGGAAAACCTCTCAAGGTGGAGATGAAGCGTTCGGAAGATCCGCTACATGCCATATCGTATGACCTTCCACGCATGAAAAACCACCCTAGGCCGAAGTCTGCCGCTGACCATATGTACGAAGCTAAGACCCGCTCTGCGAAGTCTCCAGTGACGGTACGCATAAGCGATCGCGATGGAAATGTACGTTACGAGAAGACCATCGTGCGCCCTCAGCAGTTCAACCCATCAACACTTTAAATCATGACCAAGAATCTTTGGATGCTTGCCGCAGGAGCTGTGGCAGCATTACCATTAGCACAGGACGCAGAAGCGCATCAGAAGTCGCGTCGTCAGGACAAGCGCCCGAATGTCATCTTCATCCTTATGGATGATGCCGGCTACGGCG
>JAKSJL010000114.1 GCA_024398295.1 Bacteroidales bacterium | reverse complement strand
GATGATATGAGTATTCTGATAAAAGACACGACCACGATGGAGCGCATCCAGATAGTGAAGGAGGCGCTTGGGGGAGAATATGATGATTTCTACGATGACTACGTAGATGGCAAGAAAGAGATCGCGGAGCTAAACCGTGCCTACAGCGAGCAGTATGCTGGCAGGGGCACTGAAGAATAGTACGCCATTCAGATAGATACAGAAAAAGGCTGGCTGAAAGCTAGCCTTTTTCTGCTATCTGATGACCGGCAAACAATTGCTAAGCAGTTCTTTCCTGTTATCTGATGACTGGCAAACAATTGCTAAGCAGTTCTTTCCTTTTATCTGATGACCGGCAAACAGTTGCAAAGCAGTTCTTTCCTATTACCTGGCGGGTGGGGAACTGGCCTATTTGATGGCCTCTGCGTCGGATGAGACGCCGTCGGCGGCTTTCTTGCCATTGAAGATGCAGCGCAGGATGAAGTCAATGACGAAGCATACGATGAAGAAAAGGACGACTCCTAGAAGTGCATGCCATGAGATGGCGATGGAGATAGGTAGCCTGTTTACGACTAGAGTGAGCACAAGGTTGAAGATGAAGTACAGGACTGCGGCCTTGCATGCGAACACTGCGGCCTTGCATGCGAACATGGCGGACTTGCGGGCGAACATGGTGGCCTTGCAGGCGGATAATGCGGACTTCTTCATGTTACAACAGCTTTTCTCTAAGGTGTTTAATCATGTCTTTTGTCATCTCGTCGAGGTCGTAGGATGGCTTCCAGTCCCACTCGGCGCGGGCGCAGCTGTCGTCCATCTTGTTTGGCCATGAGTCGGCGATGGCCTGGCGGACTGGGTCTACCTCGTAGCGCATCTTTGCGTCTGGAATGTACTTCCTGATGGATGCGAGCACTCCTTCTGGGTCAAAGCTCATGGATGCTACGTTGAACGCATTTCTATGGATGAGGCGGCTAGGGTCAGCCTCCATGATGTCTGTAGCTGCCTTCAATGCATCTGGCATGTACATCATGTCCATGTATGTGCCCTTGCCGATAGGGCAGACGAACTCCTCGCCCTTTATGGCTGAGTAGTAGATCTCCACAGCATAATCGGTGGTGCCGCCACCTGGGAGCGTGGTGTATGAGATAAGACCAGGGAAACGCACTGCTCTGGTGTCTACGCCATATTTGGTGAAATAATAGTCGCTCAGAAGCTCGGTGGCTACCTTGGTCACACCATACATGGAGGTAGGGCGCTGGATGGTATCCTGAGGTGTGTCGTCGTGAGGCGTGCTTGGACCAAACGAACCGATGGAGCTAGGGGTGAAGACCTGGCAACCATTCTCGCGTGCTACCTCAAGTATGTTAATGAGTCCATTCATCTGGATGTCCCACGCCTTGAGCGGGAACTTCTCTGCTGTGGCCGACAGGAGAGCGGCGAGGTTATAGATGGCGTCGATGTGGTACTTCTTCACGATCTCAGCGATCTGCTGACCGTTGCAGACATCAGCCTCCTCGGACGGACCAGACTCAAGCAGGATGCCCTTAGGCTCCGCTCCTCTGATATAGCCGGCAACAATGCTTCCTTCAGGGTACTCCCTGCGTAGTTTCATGGTGAGCTCGGAACCAATCTGTCCGGTGGCACCTATGATGAGAACATTCTTCATTTCATTATTGATATAAAGTGTTACAAATTTAACACTTTTTCTTACATTTGCTAATCATTAAAAGCATTATTGTATGTACGGTAAATTTCAGAAATATCTCTCAGATGAGCTGAAGGCCATCGAAGAGGCAGGATTGTATAAGAAAGAGAGGGAAATCTGCTCTGCACAGGGCGCTGAGATTACTCTCGCAGACGGCAGCAAGGCACTTAACTTCTGCGCGAACAACTATCTCGGTCTGTCTGATAACCCTAGGCTCATCGAGGCTGCGAAGAAGGCTATGGATGAGCGTGGATATGGTATGTCATCAGTTCGTTTCATCTGCGGAAAGCAGGATCTGCACAAGGAGCTTGAGAAGGCTGTCTCAGACTTCTTCCACACTGAGGACACCATCCTCTATGCGTCATGCTTCGATGCAAATGGCGGCGTGTTCGAGCCTCTTCTCACTGCAGAGGATGCCATTATTTCTGACTCATTGAACCATGCATCCATCATTGATGGCGTGCGTCTGTGCAAGGCAGTGCGCTATCGCTACGCAAATGCTGACATGGAGGACCTCGAGCGCTGCCTCAAGGAGGCTCAGGCTCAGAGATTCAGGATCATTGTCACAGATGGTGTGTTCTCGATGGATGGAAATGTTGCGCCAATGGACAAGATCTGCGACCTCGCAGAGAAGTATGATGCACTCGTGATGGTGGATGAGAGCCACTCTGCAGGAGTGGTCGGTGCCACTGGAAAGGGTGTGGCTGAGCAGTTTGACTGCTACGGACGCATTGACATCCATACCGGTACCCTCGGCAAGAGCTTCGGTGGCGCCGTGGGCGGATTCACCACTGGCCGCAAGGAGATCATCGACATGCTCCGTCAGCGCTCACGCCCATACCTGTTCTCGAACTCATTGCCTCCTATGATCTGCGCTGCAGGTGTGGAGACATTCAAGATCATGAGCGAGAGCACCGAGCTGCATGACCGCCAGCAGGAGAATGTCACCTATTTCCGCGAGAAGATGCTCGCTGCAGGCTTCGACATCAAGCCTACTCAGTCAGCGATCTGCGCAGTGATGCTCTATGACGCTCCGCTCAGCCAGAAGTTTGCTGCTGCCATGGCAGAGGAGGGCATCTTCGTGACCGGCTTCTACTATCCAGTGGTGCCTAAGGGACAGGCCCGCATCCGCGTGCAGATCTCAGCAGCTCATAACCACGAGCAGCTTGACAAGGCTATCGCGGCCTTCATCAAGGTGGGTAAGGATCTCGGCGTGATCGCGTAGTGGCTGCTCACAGGATATATGGTATCGGTGAGACTGTGCTCGACATAGTCTTCAAGGAAGGCCAGCCGCAGGCAGCCGTCCCGGGAGGCTCTACTTTCAATGCAATGATCTCGGTCGGCCGCACAGTTGGTGTCCGTTACCCTGATACCCAGATAATCATGATGACACAGGTCGGCACAGATTATGTCGCCGACCTGGTCACTTCCTTCATGGAGAAGAACCATGTCAGCTCTGAGGGCGTGATGCGCATCCCAGGTGCTCAGAGCACGCTTTCGCTGGCTCTTCTCGATGAGAACAATGATGCGCATTACGAGTTCTATAGGGACAAGCGCGCGTCGGAGTTCAAGGCGGGCGAGGTGGAGTTCCACGCGGGCGACATCGTCGTCTTCGGCTCATTCTTCGCCATCAGCCCGACTACGCGCGAGCAGACCAGATGCCTCATCCAGCAGGCCCGCGCCGCCGGTGCCATCATCTACTACGACATCAATTTCAGGAAGAGCCATATGCTTGACCTTCCGCTGACCAAGCAGGCCATCGAGGAGAACTGTGCCATGAGTGACATCGTGAGAGGGTCTTCCGAGGATATAGAGAATGTCTATGGCTCTACCGACGCTGCGTATCTCTATGCGGAGCATCTGTCCAAGCTATGTCCGAACTTCATCTGTACCAAGGGAGCCAAGGAAGTGGAGGTTTTCTCGCCTGGCGTGCATGAGGTCTTCGATGTTCCGAAGATTGATACAGTATCCACCATCGGTGCTGGGGATAACTTCAATGCTGGAGTGGTGTATTC
>JAKSJL010000113.1 GCA_024398295.1 Bacteroidales bacterium | reverse complement strand
GGACCCGCCTCCTTGGCTTGGGAAGCCAATGCACTACCGATGTGCTAATCCCGCGCTTTCTTTGGCAAAGATAGTAATTTCTTTGTTATATTTGCAATGAAAGAATTCTAATAATCAATGAAGCGCGGGATGAACAAAGTTCTTGTGATCGTAGTGACATACAACGGTATGAAGTGGGTAGACAGATGCTTCGGCAGTCTGAGGGCCTCAGAGGTGCCGGTGGATGTGATTGCCGTGGACAATGGCTCCACGGATGGCACCCAGCAGCATCTGAGGGATGAATATCCTGAGGTGAAGCTTGTCGAGACAGGAAAGAACCTGGGCTTTGGCAGAGCGAACAACATTGGCTTCCGCCATGCACTTCAGAATGGCTACGACTTCGTCTATCTGCTCAATGAAGACGCCTGGGTCATGCCTGACACATTGGGAAAACTGATCGATTCCTTCCCGAACAGCCGCTATGGCATTCTGTCACCGATGCAGATGTCTGCCAGCATGGAGGAGATGGATCCGCGTTTCAAGAAGCACTGTGGGGATGCCGTGGCGAAAGAGGGCGGCATTGTGGACGTCCGCTTCGTGATGGCCGCACACTGGATGATCAGTGCTGAATGCCTTCGCGCAGTGGGTGGCTTCTCGCCGACCTTCAAGCATTATGGGGAGGATGAGAACTACATCCACAGGGCACGTTTCCACGGCTTCAAGGTGGGAGTCGTGAAGGATTCATTCGCTGTGCATGACAGGGCTCGTCGAAAGGACAGTCGCCTCACTTCCCTGAAGCTCAAGCGCGTCAGCTGCCTTGTCCGCCTCAGTGACCCGAACAATGACCTGCCTACTGAGGCTATCTATCAGCCTGTCAGGCTCATTGCCATGGGCATCAAGAACCTTTCCATGTTCCTGCTTGGAAGTGTTCCTCACCTGATCTCAAAGTATCCAGATATATTCCTTAACCGCCGTATCTCCTTCTCTGATGGGGCCTTTCTTGACGCGGCCTCAGACCAGCAGGAGGATTGTTCCTAGCCTATGAATAGACGTCTTATAGCCATCTTTTTCCAGCTCCTTGTAGCTTTTGCCCTGCATGCACAGGGTGGAAATGTGCGTCCTCCTTTCCTCAGCAAGGGAGATAATGTAGCCATCATCGCTCCATCGTATGCGGTCAATGACACTGTGACTGTCAGGAAGGCGAAGAAGCTGCTTGAGTCATGGGGACTCGTGGTTCAGCTCGGAGAGAACGCTCGGGAGCTCCATCCTGAGTACATACCGAAGAAAGGAGACAAGAGATATGGCTATCATTATGGTGGCTCGCTGAACTCCCGAGTGCGTGAGCTCAAGTGGGCGCTAGCCGATGATTCTATAAAGGCAATCTTCTGTGTAAGAGGTGGTTACGGTACGGTGCAGATGACGGATCTCATACCCGTCAGTATGTATTCTGACCACCCTAAGTGGATAGTCGGATTCAGTGATGTCACCACGCTTCTCGCTGGCGAGAACATGGCGGGAGTGATGGGCATTCATGGTGATATGTGCAGCACGTTCAACACCACTACCGGAAACACGAAGTCCACGACGGAGCTTCGAAAGCTTCTCTTTGGACAGCTACCAGACTATCAAGTAGGGGCTTCCAGATGGAATGTCCAGGGGCACGCAGAAGGCACGCTGGTAGGTGGAAACTTCATCACTTTCGTCTCGCTCCTTGAGACGGACTATGACATAACGAAGCTTGACGGTACGATTCTCTTCATCGAGGAAGTGACGGAGAGCATGCATGCCATAGAGCGACTCTTCTATCTTCTCAAGAGCCATGGGAGGCTGCCTCATTTCAAGGGAATCATATTCGGAAGCTTTCATAAATGTGGCGTGGAACTACTTGATTATGAGAACGTGGAGCATATGCTCAATGAGTTCGTAAAGCCGCTTGGCATCCCTGTCTGCTTCGGTTTCCCTGCCGGACATGGACCTGTCAATATGCCACTGATCCTAGGAGGTTCTGTGACACTTGATGTCACGTCTTCCGGTTCCCATATCAGCTTCCAGTAGAATTCTTCTTCTGACTGCCACTTTGTCGGGCCAAAAGACGGTGGTTAGATGTTTGTATATGTCGGTAAGATTCAGTAAATTTGCGTGATTAGGTGCATTTTGCGCTTTTTACGATAGAAACGACATAGATATGAACATATTTGCAAAGATTTTCGGTACAAAAGCCGATAAGGACATGAAGGCTGTAAAGCCTGTGCTCGACAAGGTGCTCGCGGAGTACGAGGGCATCGACAAGCTCTCAAATGACGAGCTCAGAGCCGCTTCTGCACAGCTCAGACAGATGCTTCGCGATGTGGAGGCTCCATTTGAGCAGCGTATAGAGGCCATCAAGGTCGAGATCGAGGGAGAGATCCCAGTTTCAGAAAAGGAAAAACTTGCCACAGAGTCAGATAAGCTCATAAAGGAAGAGGACGAGGCCATCGAGAAGTGCCTCGACGAGATTCTTCCGAAGGCATTTGCCATTATGAAGTCTACCGCTCGCAGATTTGCGGAGTCAGAGACCATCGAGGTGGAGGCTACACAGTTTGACCGCGACCTCAGTGTAAACCATGATTTCGTGACCATCGAGGGCGACAAGGCCATCTACAGGAATCATTGGGTAGCTGGTGGAAATGAGCTCGTATGGGACATGGTTCACTATAATGTCCAGATCATTGGTGGTATCGTTCTCCATCAGGGAAAGATCTCCGAGATGGCTACTGGAGAGGGTAAGACCCTCGTGGCTACGTTCCCAGTATTCCTGAATGCCCTTGCAGGCAAGGGTGTGCATGTGGTCACTGTGAATGACTACCTCTCCAAGCGAGACTCTGAGTGGATGGGGCCTCTCTACATGTTCCACGGTCTCAGCGTGGACTGTATCGACAAGCATCAGCCAAACAGCGACCAGCGTCGCCGCGCATATAACTGCGACATCACTTTCGGTACGAACAATGAATTCGGTTTCGACTACCTCCGTGATAACATGGCGATGCGCCAGGAGGATCTCGTTCAGCGCAAGCATCACTATGCTATCGTCGATGAGGTCGACTCAGTGCTCATCGACGACGCACGTACCCCTCTCATCATCTCAGGTCCTGTGCCTAAGGCATCCGGAGACGAGCAGTATCTCGAGTTCAAGCCTTTCGTGGAGCGTCTCTATAACGCCCAGCGTGCTCTCGTGAGTGAGATCCTCATCGAGGCGAAGAAGCTCATCTCGGCCGGTGACGAGAAGGAAGGAGGAAAGCTCCTGTTCCGTGCATACAAGGGTCTTCCTAAGTACCAGCCACTTATCAAGTACCTCAGTGAGCCAGGAATCAAGGTGCTCATGCAGAAGGTAGAGAACTATTATATCCAGGACAATGAAAGGGAGATGCCTGTCATCACAGACCCTCTCTACTTCGTTATCTCAGAGAAGCAGCACTCTGTGGACATGACTGACAAGGGACATGACTACCTTGCCGGCATGGTGTCTACACCAGACTTCTTCGTGCTCCCAGACGTGGGTACACGCGTGGCAGAAATCGAGAAGACCGAGGGTCTCAGCCTTCTGGAGAAGCAGCAGAAGAAGGATGAGCTCATGTCTGACTTCGCTGTGAAGAGTGAGCGAGTTCATACCGTGATCCAGCTCCTCAAGGCATATGCGATGTTCCAGAAGGAAGTCGACTATGTCATCATCGAGAACAAGGTGAAGATCGTTGACGAGTCTACAGGTCGTATCATGGAAGGCCGTCGCTGGTCTGATGGTCTGCATCAGGCTGTTGAGGCGAAGGAGAATGTAAAAGTCGAGGCTGCTACCCAGACTTTCGCTACCATCACCCTTCAGAACTACTTCCGTATGTATCACAAGCTTGCCGGTATGACCGGTACCGCTGAGAC
>JAKSJL010000112.1 GCA_024398295.1 Bacteroidales bacterium | reverse complement strand
GAACCTTATCTTCAACAACAACGGTGGCGGCGCTCGGCACGGCGACGACTCGCGTACGTGCGTGGATCGCGGTCTGGGCTGTCTCCTCGACGTTACTGCATCCGGTGTTACCCCTTACAGTGAAGGTGGTGATGATCCTACCCCAGAGCCAGATCCAAAGAACGCTACCGTTACCATCTACGTAGCAAACCAGGTGGGTTATGAGGCACTTGCAATGTACATGTATGGCGACAAGGAGCTCTGTGGTGGATGGCCAGGTCTCGCACCTGCAAGCACCGAGGAGATCTCAGGTGTCACCTACTCAATCTTCAAGGTTGAGGACGCTATGGACAGAAGCGAGAACATCATCCTTAACAACAACGGTGGTGGCGCACAGCTCGGTGACTATGCCATCAAGTTCGAGAAGGAAGTTTACTACTTCAATGCTACCGCAGAAGGTCTCGTAGAGATCGAGGATCCACATCCTGCAGGTTCACCTTCAGTCCTCTATATCGGCCAGGAGCTTGGCTGGGAGGCTGTAGCTCTCTACGCTTGGGGTGACCAGGAGTGCTTCGGCGGATGGCCTGGAAAGCAGCCAAACGCAACCTGCACTCTCGCAGGAAAGGCATACAACATGTTCAACATCACAGCTGAGCAGTCAGGCCTTGGCGAGAATCTCATTCTCAACAACAATGGTGCTGGTGAGCAGGCAGACGGTCCTAAGGTTACCCTTGGCACAAACCAGGTATTCATGATCGGAGCTGACAAGGCTTGGAAGGCAGTCGAGAACCCTTCAACCAGAGTATATGTAGTAGACAACACTGGTTGGGAGGCAATCTACCTCTACAGCTGGGGTACTGCAGACTACTTCGGCAGCTGGCCAGGAAAGGCTCCTGCCGGAACCGAGAAGATCAATGGTGTGGACTACAAGTACTTCGACGTACCTGCAGAGGCATTTGCAAATGCCGGCACCTGCAACTTCATCTTCAACAACAATGCTGGCACTCAGCTTGAGAACTTCGATTGCCTCAAGGGCAATACAGTGAAGGCTGACTTCTATTTCACCCTCACAGCTGACAGCGTAAAATAAAAACTAAACTATAGTATGAAGAAAACAGCTTTATTCTTCATCCTTGCAGCGGTCTTCGCATCCCTCGTGGGATGCGGAGGCTCTGGCAAGGAGAACACCGAACCTGAGATTCCTCAGGAGAAACCAGTGGAAGTGTCAGACCTGGTGGTCTTCTATGAGGCCAACCCAAAGGTGTTTGCGACCAGCAAGTCGCTGAACGCCATTTCAGACAGACTTCCAGAAATCCAGAAACTAGGAACTACCGTTCTGTGGCTCATGCCTATAAACAAGCTTGGATCGAAGAATGCTGTCGGTTCTCCATACTGTGTACGTGATTATAAGGCAGTCAATCCATCCTACGGAACCAACGATGACCTCAAGGCTCTCATCACCAAGGCCCATGGCCTCGGAATGAAGGTAGTGATGGATTGGGTTGCCAATCATACCTCCTGGGACAATGACTGGATCACAGCGCATCCAGAGTGGTACACCCAGGAAAACGGCGTCATCATCTCTCCTAAGGGAACCGGATGGAATGATGTCGCAGACCTCAACTACAACAACAAGGAAATGAGGGCAGCCATGACTGACGCCCTCGTATTCTGGGTAAAGGAGATCGGCATTGACGGCTACAGATGTGACGCCGTCGACTATGTCCCTGTCGATTATTGGACAGAGGCCATTGCCGCTATCCGCAAGGTGAAGCCAGAAGCTATCATGCTCGCTGAGTCAAGCGACATGAAGTAT
Source organism: Bacteroidales bacterium (assembly GCA_024398295.1). Classification (GTDB taxonomy): domain Bacteria; phylum Bacteroidota; class Bacteroidia; order Bacteroidales; family UBA932; genus Cryptobacteroides. The sequence goes on along the minus strand of JAKSJL010000112.1, from coordinate 2,238 downwards.
TTCAACGCCGGCTTCGACTATGCTTATGGATGGCCTTACCAGAGCGCCCTCAGCCAGCTCTTCAAGAGCGGCAACGTGGAAACCTTCTACACCAAGGTGGATAAGGAGCGCTCGTCCCTCCCAGAGGGCAAGCACCTGATGAGATTCATCACAAACCACGACCAGGCCTCTGAGAATGCCCCTTCAAGCATCTACGGCAGTGAGAAGGCATGCCTCGCCGCACACGTCATCACGACCTTCATCGGCGAGTATCCTCTCATCTACAGCTCACAGGAGATAGGTTACAGCAGCAAGCTGAACTTCTTCAACAACAATGTCCTCGACTGGAACTCAAACCCTACAGTCACCAAGGCCTACCAGACCATCATGGCTGCCGCAAAGGAGTCCCAGACCGCAAGGGCAGGAAAACCAGTCCTCTCCAGCATCTCCGGCACAGTGTGCATCTGGTGGAAGAATGCCAGCGAGGGTATCTTCGTGATGGTGAACCCTACCAAGAACACCATCACCGCGAAAGTCCCTATGGAGAGAGCAGGCTCAAAGATGAAAGATATGGTTACGGGATCCGAAACCAATGTTCCTAACATGGTGGAGCTCGGACCTTACGAATATAAGATTTGGTATAAGAAATGAAATCTATGAAATGGTCTATCTTGGTAGCCACCCTCGCACTCATGTGCTCATGTGGCAGCCACACAACTAAAGCAACTTACCAGGTGCCAGATCCTCAGGATGTGGCAATGTATCAGGTAAACCCACGCGTGTTTGCCGCTGAGAAGTCATTCCTCGCAGTCGCAGAGCAGCTTGACTCTATCCAGAATCTCGGTGTGAACGTAGTATGGTTCATGCCTATCTACGAGATCGGACAGAAGAACTCCGTGAACTCTCCTTACTGTATCAAGGACTACAAGGGCGTGAACCCAGAGTTCGGTACCATCGACGATTTCAAATATGTAGTGGCAGAGTGCCACAAGAGAGGTATGAGCGTCATCCTTGACTGGGTGGCAAACCACACCTCATGGGACAATGAGTGGATCGAGCACAAGGACTGGTACACCCAGGACGAGGAAGGCAACATCATCTCTCCAGAGGGAACAGGCTGGCTCGACGTAGCTGACCTTAACTTCGACAACCCAGAGATGTGCCAGGCCATGATCGACGCCATGAAGTTCTGGGTACTTGAGGTAGGTATCGACGGCTTCCGCTGTGATGCTGCTGACTTCGTGCCTTTCGAGTTCTGGAAGCAGTGCGTGGATGCGCTCAGGGCTATTCCTGACCACAAGCTCCTCATGCTTGCAGAAGGTGCGCGCAAGGATCATTTCGAGGCTGGTTTCGAGATGAACTATGCTTGGCATTATCTCGCCACCCTCAGAAGAGTGTTCAAGAACTTCGGACCTAGCACAGGTGTCGACATGAGCGATCCTCGCTACGCCAATGTAAACGCGGCTTCATTGATCCAGGTGGATGAGAATGAGTACGACGGTGTCCCTGAGGGATGCGTCAAGCTTCGCTTCATCACAAATCACGACGAGGCTGTGAACAACTCCCCTGTAGTGGATTTCCACGGCGAGCAGGGCTCACTCGCAGCATTTGTCGCTGCCACCTTCATCCGCGGTGGCGCGCTCGTATACGGATCTCAGGAGGTAGGTTACCCAGGAAAGATCAACTTCTTCCACTATGTACCGGTAGACTGGACCTCAAACGATGTCCTGAGAGAGGAGTACAAGAGACTTCTTTCCATCTACAACTCACATCCTGCCATCCGCCGCGGCGAGGTAGTAGCATATCCAGATGAGGACGTGCTCATGTTCGACCGCAAGACAGAAGGCGATGAGGTGTTCGTAGCTGTGAATGTCCGCGATGAGCAGGTCACCGTAGAGCATCCTCACGGAGGCGAGCTCACACTTGACCCTTACGAGTACATAATCGAGACTAAATAATGAAAAAACTCACAATTCTAGCGGCAATGTGCACGGCACTTGCCGCTTTCTCGGCTAATGCCAAGCCTGCAGACGCTACCATTGACCAGGTGAAGAGAGTTGAGCCTCTCTCATGGTGGGTAGGAATGAAGAATGACCTCCAGGTCATGATCCAGGGCGCTCAGATCTCTACCTTCGACATCAGCATCGAGGGAGGCAAGGGCGTCAGCATCACCAAGGTAAACAAGGCAGACAACCCTGATTTCGTGTTCGTGGACGTCGCTGTGGCAGCCGACGCTCAGCCAGGCACATACTATTTCGT
>JAKSJL010000111.1 GCA_024398295.1 Bacteroidales bacterium | reverse complement strand
AACCTCCGGCCTCCGGGTTATGAGCCCGACGAGCTACCAACTGCTCTATCCCGCGGTGTTGGACTACAAAGGTAGGCATATTTTTTGAATCTACAAATTTTTGTTGTGAAAAAATGCTATTTTTGTAAGCAAACAGACATAAAGACGGCAAAATTGTCGTAGAAAGGAGGATTATATGAGAAGAATATTCATTGTAACCGTAGCAGTTCTGGCCATGTTGGCAGTCAGCTCATGCAAGAACTGCGGGCAGCCACAGGATGGCGAGGAGCAGGACTTGGAGATGGTCGACAGCACCATCGTCGAGGAGGTGCAGTCAGTGCCGGCTGCGAAACCGGCACGTCGTGATGGCCTCATGATGGATCTCAAGGATGGAAAGATGGAGAAGGCTGAAGACGTTCTCCAGAAGGCCGCGGCGAAGTCGCACGAGGCCGGCGCCGGCGACCTTCAGTAAGGTCGTGGCGGCTGCGCTCATAGCGCTCTTGCTGCGCTTACGCATACGCTCGCGCTTTCGCGCGGGCGGCAGGATGGAACCGAAAGGGGCCCGGCAACACGCCGAGCCCCTTTCGCTGTTTCAGTCCGTCTTCTATGCCACGACCCGGACGGAATGGTGTATGTCTGCGCGGCGCGCCTAGCCGAGGAAGGCGAGGATGGCGTCGATGTCGGTGGCGTCGAAGGTCTGCTGGTCGCCTGTCGAGAGGTTCTTCAGCTGGATCTTGCCCTCGGCGGCCTCGGTCTCTCCGTTGATGGAGAGGAATGGGATCGCCTTCTTCGCGGCGTAGTCGAACTGCTTCTTGAGCTTGGCGGCGTCTGGATAGACCTCCACTGCTACTCCCGCCTCACGGAGCGCTTTCGCTACAGGGAGGACATAGAGGAGCTCAGCTGAACCCATGTTCGCGAAGAGAACGGTGGTGCTTGATGCCAGTGACTTAGGGAACTTGTCGAGGCCTTTGAGGACATCGAAGATGCGGTCGGCGCCGAATGAGATGCCGACACCAGACATGTCTGGGAGGCCGAAAATGCCTGTGAGGTTATCGTAACGTCCTCCGCCACAGATGCTTCCGATGGCCCAGTCGAGTGCCTTGACCTCGAAGATGGCGCCGGTGTAGTAGTTCAGTCCGCGGGCGAGCGAGAGATCTATCTCGACCTGGGCGCTGATGCCTGCTGCGCCAATGAAACCGAAGAGCTCCTCGAGCTCGTCGAGGCCCTTCAAGCCAGTCTCAGAGACTATGCCGGATGCGCTGCCTCCGTTCATGAGCTCACGCATGGTCGCGATCTTCTGCTCGGTGGTGCCGGAGAGCTGGAGGATAGGCTCGATGACCTTGACGGCCTGCTCGCTGAGGCCCTTCTCCATCATCTCTGTCTCTACAGCCTCCAGTCCTATTTTGTCGAGCTTGTCAATGGCAACGGTGATGTCAACCACCTTGTCTGGGAAGCCGCAGATCTCAGCAAAGCCGGTGAGGACCTTGCGGTTATTTATCTTGATGAGGACATTCACGTCGAGGAGGTGGAACACGCGGTCCACGATCTGCACCAGCTCGAGCTCATACATCTGTGAGCGGCTGCCGATGACATCGACATCGCACTGGTAGAACTCGCGGTAGCGGCCCTTCTGAGGGCGATCTGCGCGCCATACAGGCTGGATCTGGAATCTCTTGAATGGGAAGGTGATCTCATTCTGATGCTGCACGACGTAGCGTGCGAATGGTACAGTGAGGTCGTACCTAAGTCCCTTCTCACATACCTTGAGGGACAATGCCTTCGAGTTATAAGCCTTGTCGCCCTCCACGCGGAAGGCGTCGTAGTCGATGCCAGAGAAGGCATCTCCGCTGTTCAGGACGCGGAAGAGGAGCTTGTCGCCCTCGTCGCCATACTTGCCGAGCAGTGTCGAGAGGTTCTCCATGGATGGAGTCTCGATTTGGCTGTATCCATAGGTGCGGAATACGCTCTTTATGGTGTCGAATATGTAGTTGCGTTCAGCCATCTCCTGCTGGCCGAAGTCACGGGTTCCCTTAGGAATGGAAGGTTTCTGTGCCATATTAATCCAAAATAACATACAAAGGTAACACTTTTTTGCTACTTTTGTATGTTTATACTTTAACAGATAGAATATGAAACATTTTCTCAAGACTGTGCTGGCCGTGATATGTGGCCTGTTCATCGCAAACATCATTGGACTTGTACTGTTCTTCGGATTCATTGGCGCTCTCAGCGCAGGTGGCTCAAAGACACCAGTCATGCCTAAGGAAGGAGTGCTTTATATGGATATGGCAGGCCTCGCCATTGCTGAGCAGGCTGCCGCTGACGACCCATTCGCCGCCCTCTCGGCTGCCGCAAATGGCGGTGCTGTGCAGACTGTAGGCCTTCTGGCTGCTGTCGACGCCATCAAGGCTGCGCAGACTGACCCTGCGGTGCAGTACATCTTCATCAAGGCTGACGGCACCTCTGCCGGTATGGCGCATCTTCAGGAGTTCCGCGCTGCGCTGAAGGATTTCCGCGCTTGCGGCAAGCCTGTCATCTCATACATCGAGACCCCTACCACCGGAAGCTACTACCTCGCTTCCGTGGCAGATAAGGTATATATGACTGCCAATGCTGGCGGCACCTCTATGCTCACCGGTATCAGCAGCCAGCTGATTTTCCTCAAGGACATCCTCGACAAGCTCGGCGTGAACGTGCAGCTCATCCGCCATGGCAAGTATAAGTCTGCCGGCGAGATGTACATCAGGAGTGAGTCCAGCCCAGAGAATATGGAGCAGAACCAGGTGATGATAAACTCCATCTGGCATACCTTCGCTTCGGAGATCGCCGAGTCGCGCGAGATTTCAGAGGATGAGCTCAATGCTCTCATCGATGGCCTTAAGCTTAATTTTGCGAATGACTTCCTGGAGGCGCATCTCGTGGACCAGCTTCTCACCAAGGAGGAGCTTCACTCGAAGATCGCTGACCTCGCTGTGAAGGAGAAGTACGAGCAGGTGAAGTTCATTTCATTTGCAGACTACGTCGCATCGAAGCAGCTCGCACTGAAGAAGACTGTCGGCAAGGTGGCTGTCATCTATGCCGATGGCGAGATCGTTGATGGTGCCCAGGCCAAGGAAGTGGCAGGCGACAGGTTCGCAAAGGTTATCTCCGAGGTGCGCAAGGACAAGTCCATCAGCGCCGTTGTCCTCAGAGTGAACAGCCCAGGCGGAAGCGTTCTCGCATCAGACAAGATCAAGACAGAGCTTGACCTTCTCCATGCAGAGAAGCCACTTGTGGCGTCTTACGGAAACTATGCAGCATCAGGCGGTTATTGGATTTCCAATGCTTGCGACAAGATCTACTCAAACCCAGCTACCCTCACCGGCTCGATCGGTGTTTTCGGTATGGTTCCTGACTTCTCGAAGACATTGAAGAATGTCGCTCACATCAATATCACTCCTGTGAATTCAAACAAGCACGGCGACATGTACGGCCTCATGAGACCGTTCGATGCAGCGGAGCACGCTTACATGCAGGCTTCTATCGAGAACATCTACACTACCTTTGTGAATACAGTGGCTCAGGGTAGAAACCTTGACCCAGAATTCGTGGACTCTATCGCCCAGGGTCGCGTCTGGACAGGTACCGACGCTCTCGGCATCCACCTTGTGGACGAGCTTGGAACCCTTCGCGACGCTATCTCTTACACTGCAGGACTCGTTGATCTCGATCCCGAGACTGTGGAGGTTGTGGCATTCCCTAAGCCTCAGAGCCAGATGGAGATGCTCCTCGAGATGCTGGGTGAAGCCACCTCAGAGCCAAACATCTTCGCCGGCACCATCCTTGAGCAGCCTGCTCAGGCTATCATGGACTGGTCGAAGTGCTGGCAGAATGGCAGCCGCGACATCGTCTTCGCGCGTCTCCCATACGCCATCGACATCAGGTAATCTGTTCGCCAGGAAACATTGTCTGCCAATGACAGGACAGAATCTCCCGTATGTATCCCCATCGCTTGAACTAGTCGCGCTCTCACCCGAGGGCGCGGCGTTCATGGCGTTCAGCGTGGATCCTATCGAGCCGGGGGAGGAGTTCTAGTCAGGCTTCCTAGCGTCCCGCGGGCCCATTCCGGGCTGTGCTCAGACGCATGATGATGGGTGTTTGCGTCTGCGAACCCACTTTTCTGCGTCGCCAGACGCAAACAGGGGCGCTTTTGCGTCCCGCAGACCCTTCCGGGCGCTGTGTAGACGCATTTGAGTGGGTATTTGCGTCTGCGAACCCACTAATCAGCGTCGCCAGACGCAAAGAGGGGCGCTTTTGCGTCCCGCCCGTCCTTTCCGGCCGTGCGCAGACGCATTTGAATGGGTATTTGCGTCTGCGAACCCACTTATCAGCGTCGCGAGACGCAAGGAGGGG
>JAKSJL010000110.1 GCA_024398295.1 Bacteroidales bacterium | reverse complement strand
TATAGGATCCGGCTCCTCTGGATCTACCTTGCCGCCACAGGCTGTGATGACTGCCGCTGAAGCAAGGAGTAAAAGAATGGCATGTAATGTACGTTTCATATTATTTGAAATCTACTGTTTTGAAATTCTTGCGCTTGAAACTATAGACCGGTCTGACCGCTTCGTGGCTGTTTGTGGTGCAGACTATCTTGCCTCTCCAGACATCCATGTCCTCCATCTCGCAGGTGATGACGTCTGAATAGTCGTACCAGCAGCCCTTTCTGATGGAGTGATCCTCTCCGTATCTGAGGTCGATCACGTAGAGGTGTGAAGGATGCTGGCTCCCTGCACCGACAGGCAGGTAAAGCAATCCATCGTATACGAGGCCGCCCTGAAGGATGTTCTCCTGCGGGCCCTTGACTCCCTCTGGGAGCACCTCATCGATGTAGAAAGAGTACTGGATGTCATCTTCTGAGAGCTCCACGAGGAACTTATCCTTGCTGAACTTAGGGAAAGGAAGTCTCTGGAAGATGATGTGGTTTCCGGGCTTTTCATTGCCTACGGTGTTTCCGAAGGTATAGAGATACTGCGGATTCTTAGGGTCAAACTCCATGAGGCGTGAGTGCTTTTTGCTGAGTTTCAGATAGATAAGCTGCACTATCTGAGTGCCTACAGGCTTGCCTGCCTCGTCTGTGAGTATCCTCTCCACGAAGCAGAGGCGTGAGTGCGAGTCGGTCTCCGGAAGGCCTATCTCCTTCACTGGCTTATCCTTGCACTGGGAGATGTAGATGAGAGGGAACCTGTCCTTCTCGTCATACTTGTATGGCCCGAAGAAGGCATCATTGGCATGATTCATCTCTCCATACGAGGCGAGCTTGAACTCAGACACGAGTTCTTTCTTCTTCATGTCGATGACCACGCAGAGGCCTGTGTTGCGCATGCTGAAGAGAAGGTCGCCCCAAACGGCTGTGCCCTGGACGCTCTCCTTGCTTCTCTGGGTCTCTATGTCTTTCTGGTTGAACTCTACCTTGGGTTCCGGGCGCTTGGGCATTTTCTGTCCAAACGATGTGGCGGCGCAGAGTATTAGCGCTGCTGTGAGTAAAGTCTTTTTCATATATCTACTGTTTTACACTTGAGAAGTATGTGCTTCTGAGAGGCATGGTCACCTTTTCTCCTGTGAGGGTCACCTCGCCACAGAGCCTGATGTCCTGTGATGATGCTCCTACCTTCACAAGGAACTCGCCTGGAGCGATGTTCCACTGGTGATTCTCATAGTATCCGAACTGCTCTGTGCTGAGCTCGCAGCTGAGAGTCTTCGACTCGCCTGGCTTCAGGCTCACGCGACCGAATCCCTGAAGCTGTATAGGTCGGATGTTCTGGGACTCGCTGGTAGGGGAGAGGTAGATCTGGGCGATCTCATCTGCCTGAACCTCGCCAGTATTCTTGACTGTAAATGAAAGCTTGACTGATGCAGAAGAGGTGGATGCTTCCTTCTCAACTGTGAGATCCGAATACTCGAAGCTAGAGTAGCTGAGACCGAATCCAAATGGCCAAGCGATGCGTGGGTCGGCTGAGCCGGAGTAGTTATAGCATACGGGTTCATTGATCTCAACGTTTGGATATGAGACGCTTAGCTTGCCCGATGGGGATACATTGCCATAGAGGATGTCTGCAAGGGCATTGCCTCCTTCCTCACCTGGATACCAAGCCTGGATGATGGCGGCGCAGCGGTCAGCGATGCGCGAGATGACCTGCGCGCGGCCGCCGAAGATGAGGAGCACCACTGGCTTGCCGGTCTGGATGAGCTTCTCCACATACTGCTCCTGGCTGCCAGGCAGATAGAGTGAGGTGCGGTCGCGGTTCTCGCCGCACAGGAGAACATTCTCACCCATTGCCGCCACGATCACGTCACTGCTCGCAGCCATCGCGAGGGCTTCCGCCTCGTTCGCCTCGTCAGGATGCTGCACCTTTCTTCCGAGGATGGTGCGCATCCACTGCGCGCGCTCGTCTCCGCCCTCCTCGATCTGGGTCTCAATGACCTCGGTCCAGTCGCAGCCGCAGCTATATGAGAGGCTGAATCCCTCAGGCATCCTGCTCTCCATGCCTTCCTTTACGCAGACGATCTTCGGATGCAGCGCATCCTCGGTCTGCTTCTGCCAGAAGTATCTCATAGAGTGGAAGGTATAGTCTCCGAGCATGGCCCACATGGAGTTTGCATTAGGGCCGGTGAGGAATATCTTCTTAGGCTGCTTGAGCGGCAGGGTGCCGTCGTTCTGCAGCATCACCACCGACTGGGTCGCGAGAGTGTACGCCGTCTGGCGCTCCTCTGGTGTGTCGAAGACAATGTGCTCGCTGCTGTACAGTACAGGCTTCTCGTCGAGAAGGCCCACCTGCGCCTTGTATCTGAGCACGTTCTTCACCGCTCTTTCAAGTGTCTGCTGGTTCACGAGGCCGCCGTCAATGGCCTCCTGAAGCAGTCCATAGCTGTCGCCGCGCGGGAAGTCAACGTCATTGCCGGCATTTATCGCAGCGGCGCCGCGGTGGAGGTTGTCCTCAAACTCAGGTATCTGGTCAATGGAGCCGTAGTCGCTTACCATCATGCCGTCGAAGCCAATGTAGTCGCGAAGTATCTCCTGCTGGAGCTCGGCGCTGGCTACGCACTTCGTGCCATGCACAGCGTGGTAGCCGGTCATGACGACCTTTTCTCCACCTACGCGGATCATCGCTTCGTGAGGGAGGAGAATATCTTCCATCAGTTCCTTTTCATCAGCATTGCCACCTCCGCCATAGCCGAGGAAATGCTTGCTGCAGGCACCGACGCCGGTGCGAAGGCCGCCGTTCTGGAGGCCTTTCACGAAGGCGGTGCCGAAGACAGCCGAGAGGTATGAGTCCTCACCGTAGGACTCCTCGAGGCGGTTGAACGACGGCGTACGCACTACGTCCACCATAGGGGAGAGGGAGAGGAAGCCTCCTATCTGCCTGAGCGTACGTCCTGTCTGGACGGCCTTGAGCTCTGCGAGCTCTGGGTTGAACGAGCAGGCGAGGCCTATCTGCTGAGGGTATACCGCAGCGTCGCGTGTACAGACTCCGGTGAGCACCTCCTCATGGAAGAGGGCTGGGATGCCGCTAGGAGTGTTATGCATGAGCCAATCCTGCATAACTGCCACCTTGTCACGTATGTCATTCGGGTCGGCGGAGTTCTGGCTCGCATACTGCGAGAAGTGACCTATGCCGGCTGGAATGAGAGCGCGGCACTTGGCGGTGTCGAGTGTGCCGTCAGGGCTGAAAAAGTCATTGAGATATGTACTCCTGAGCTGGGCGATACGCTCTGCCTGGGTCATTCGTTCATAGAGGGAGTCTACTTTTTGCTCCATGGATGTTTCTTTATGTGAGCAGCCTATCATGGTCAATGACAGGGCTAATTCTATAAGGTGTCTAATTTTCATGACACCAAATATACTAATTATATGTATATTTGCGTGCTGTTTTCAGCGGCAGGCTTGATAATTGAAGTAAATACAGTATATGAAAAAGATCATTGCAGCTATCATGACACTTGCAGCGCTCGTGTCATGTTCATCGAACCAGAAGTCAAAGACCCTGGTTCTCTACTACTCACAGAGTGGTACCACAAAGACCGTGGCCGAGGCTATCGCCAGCAAGCTTGGCGCAGACATCGAGGCATTTGATATCGAGACTCCATATGATGGAACCTATGATGAGACTATCCAGAGATGTCTTGCAGAGATGAGCGAATCAGCAGAGATTCCAGCCCTTAAGTCTCTTAAGTCTGATATTTCCAAGTATGACACCATCTTCCTTGGATATCCTGTATGGTTCGGCACTTTCGCACGTCCAGTGCTCTCTCTCGCGAAGAAGGTTTCTTTCGAAGGTAAGACCGTGATCCCATTCTGCACTTTCGGCAGCGGTGGCCTCGAGGCATCTACCAGGGACCTTAAGGCTGCTTTCCCTAAGGCAAACATCCTCAAGGGTTTCGGTATCAGAAGTGCACGCATTTCATCTGCTGAAACTGAAGTGAGACAGTTCCTTGCTGAGCAGGGCTTTACTGACGACATCATGGAGGTTATGCATGAGTTCTCGGAGATGGAGGCCCTTTCAGAGGAGGCCCTCGCTATCTTCAATGAAGCATGCGGCAGCTATCCTATGCCTATTGGCACACCTCTCTCAGTATGCTCTAGATCAAGAGCCGGTGGTGTCGAGTATCTCTACAACGTAGAGAGCCAGAACTCGGAGGGCTCACCTGTACTTGCTCAGGTGTATGTTCTCGCTCGTGAAGGCGCAGCTCCTGAATTCACAAGAGTAGTCAGATAATGGACATCAGGAAGATATTTCTTACAGTGACGCTGGGAGTGATGAGCACTCTCAGCGTTTTTGGACAGTCATTTCTTGAACCATCTGAAAAAGAGATCATTTTCAGAGGCGGTATAGTCACAGGGTCGCAGATGGATGCAGCTTCGCGCTTCGGTGTGGACTATGCGTGCTACAATACTTTCGGACTTGGTTACAGAGTAGGTGCGCAGTTCACTCAGCAGATGTTTGGCCTTCATGACCT
>JAKSJL010000011.1 GCA_024398295.1 Bacteroidales bacterium | reverse complement strand
TTTCTTGTGATTACCTCTCCGGGTAACCTTTCGTCTCCGAAGAAGACCCTTCTGGTCGTCCAATTGCCTTTTGAGTCATATTCGTATTCATATGTGGCGTACCCAGCCTCATCCAGGATGTCGTCCCAGTAAAGGGCACCATTTGAATCTACCATGGTGCCGATGCTCTTTACTGGCAGCTGCATGTCGTCATATTCGATATCGAAGTTGAAATCCTCTGAATGGGCAGACAGGGGCTTGTTTGGTGCCAGATCCCTCAGATAACCCATGTTCAGGGTGTCGCCCTGCTCATCCATGAGGACCTGGAAATATGTGTCGCCATCGTAGGTGTTTGTGGTCACAAATCTGAGCTCATTCTCTTCGAAGCACTCTATCCTTACCACTCGTTCTCCATCATAGCTGTACTCCCATCTCTTGATTTCCTGGTTGTTCATATTGATGACGGTGTATTTGGAGATGAACTCTCCATCGAATTCATACTCGAATCGTCCCGTCTCCTGTCCGTCGGCGCCTATTGGCCATACCTTTGTGAGGTGGTGTGAAGAGTCGTAGAAATACTTCTCGTCTATGATGAGGGTGCCGTCGGACTCGAGGTATCTAACTTGTTCTACCTGGCCATATCTGTTGAAGAATGCTTCGTAGTGTGAAGACCTGATATAGTCGTCATCTGCGTCAACATAAATGGATTTCACGGTCTGGTTCAGACCGTATTTGTCGAGATCGTTGTTCTCCGCAGGCTTGACGTGGCATGCACTGAATGTCACCATACCGGTGATGGTCAGTAGGAAATGGCGTAAATTCATGACACTAAGTTAGCCTAATCCATTGGATTCTGCAATAATAGGAGTAACTTTACACATTATTGCGAAACCTGATGAATAGAGAAATTATAAAACTTCTGTCTGTATTTGCATGCTTTCTGGCATCTGTCCAGTATGCGTCTTCACAGAATCATGACGAGTATGAGGCATATACAAGTGCTGCGCGAGAGCAGTCTATGCTGTTTCGAGGTAGGCAGGCCACGTCTTATGCCCATCTTCACTACAATGGCACATATTTTTGGCAGGGCCCTGACTTCAAGGAAGGTACTGTAATGTACAATGGAAAGCTATACACAGGCATTCAGATGAACATCGATGCCTCTGAGCATCAGCTGCTGGTAAGATATGCTTCGGGCATGCCTAGTGTGATAGTGTCAAGAGACTATGTAACATACTTTACCATTGGAACGGATAGATTCATAAATGCGTCTGCATTGGGACTCTCCGATGACAAAGCCTGTCTTATGCAGGTACTCTCCGACGGGGAGCATAAGGTGTATTATCGCGTCCTGAAGGTTTTCTCCTCTTCTTCAAACAATGTCAACGGCAGCATGATAGGCTACAGCGACCCGAACTATAACGAAGGGTACACGAAGTTCTTCCACCTCAGGGAGCAGTACTATACCGAGGAGAATGGCGCATTGAAGAAGATTTCACGTAGAAAAGCATTTAAACTGATGGCTTATGGCAAGTAGAAGGACGATCGGGCTCTGGCTTGTGTCGCTGTTGACACTCGTTACTCTGTCTGCCCAGGCCCAGGAGATTGAAGTTAAAAGAGTCGCCTCTGACTCATTGGTAAGTTATCTGCGACATCATTGCGGCTCGCAGGTATATTTTGTCAAGGATGCAGAGGATGTCGCTTCATATACGGTGAAGGCTCCAAAGGAGGGATTTGAAAAGGCGGCGCTCGATGAGCTGCAGGCGAAGGGTTATGCTGTGTCACGCTTCGACGGGAAGTGGTTTGTCCTTCAGGGCAAGAGCATAGCTGCCGTCGAGCTACCTGCCGGCTTCTTCGACCCTCGCGTCGATCGCCATGCTGATGATGGCTTGGCGAAGCTGAGGGATGAGGAGAATCAGGTGGTGACGTTCAGAAACAAGATCTACGAGATTGGAGATCTGACTCCAGGACGCACAGGCAAGGCATTTGTGCGCGGACATGTGCGTGACATCACAAGTGGAGAGCCTCTTGTGGGTGTCGCCGTGTATGACGACAAGACAGGTGCATTTGTCACCACGGATTCGGATGGATTCTATCGCGTGGAGCTTCCTCTGGGCGAGAATGTTCTCCATTTCAGTGGCTATTCCATGGAGGATATGGCGCTGAACCTTCAGGTTTATGGTGAAGGAGGACTCGACGTCGTGATGAAGGAGAAGGTGACTTCCCTGAAGGGGGCGGTTGTGTCGGCCGATGGCCGTTCGGCTCATAGGGATGCCAAGATGGGCGTGGAGACAGTCAGGATGAATGTCGTGAAGACCATTCCTACAGCGTTCGGCGAGGCCGATGTTCTTAAGGTTGTGCTCACCCTGCCAGGTGTGAAGACGGTCGGCGAGGCGGCTACAGGATTCAATGTGAGAGGCGGAGCCACCGATCAGAATCTCATCCTGTTCAACGACGGCACGGTGTTCAACCCAAGCCACATGTTCGGCCTGCTGTCGTCATTCAATACAGATGTTGTCAATGATGTCGAGCTCTTCAAGAGTTCCATCCCGGTGGAATATGGAGGACGCATCTCCAGCGTTCTTGATGTAAGGGGCAAGGAAGGCAATAACAAGAAAATCAGCGGTAGCCTGGGCTTGGGACTGCTGACATCCCATTTCGAGATGGATGGCCCTATCGTGAAGGATAAGACCACATTCGTACTGGGCGGCCGTACTACATATTCAAACTGGATGCTGAATCTGCTTCCCGCAAGCAGCAACTATTCAGGAGGTATCGCAGGTTTCAATGATGTCAATGTGTCCGTGACGCATAAGTTCAACGATGAGAATTCCCTCCAGGTGTCAGGATACTATTCTTCGGACAAGTTCGCATTTGCCAATGATACCACGTTCCATTACACCAATGCCAATGCTGCCATAAAGTGGAAGAGCCATTTCAGGGATCGCCATACAATGACGGTTTCGGCTGGTTATGACAGTTTCAGCAACAGCCTTGACGACACTCACGATCAGTACACTGCTTATTCTTTCTCATCAGGAATAAAGCAGATGTATGGAAAGGCCGATCTCAAATCAGTTTACGGCCGTCATACTTTGTCGTATGGCGCCAATGCTCAATTCTATGATCTGGCACCAGGAGCGATAAATCCAGTTACCGATGAGTCGTTTGCTGCTGAGGAAGTACTGGATAAGCAGAATGCTTTTGAAGGGGCGCTCTATATGGGTGATACATGGAACTTGACGGATAGATTGTCCATCGATTTCGGTACCCGATTATCTGGATATCTGGCGATGAACCCAGGTAAGTTCTACTTTCATCCTGATGTCCGTCTCTCTGGGAAGTATTCATTCTCAGATAATTTCACTTTCAAAGCAGGTTTCAACTCCATGAGCCAGGGCTTGCACATGATTTCAAACAGCACTTCTGTCTCGCCTATGGATACATGGCACCTGAGTTCTGCCAACCTTCGTCCTCAGACTGGGTGGCAGGGCGCCTCAGGCTTGTATTGGACTCTTGGCCAGGTGGATTTCTCGGTGGAAGGATATTATAAGGAGATGTACCACTATATCGACTACATATCTGGCGCCAAGCTGGTCATGAATCCTGATCTTGAGAGCGTCCTGGTAGAGACTCGTGGCAAGGCGTATGGTGCTGAGCTCATGATCAAGAAACCGAGTGGCAAGCTCAATGGATGGGTGTCATACACATACTCCAGATCAATGCTCAAGGAGGTGGAAGACAGGGGAGTGGAGACTATCAACGGTGGCGACTGGTACTGTGCTGCCCATGATAAGCCGCATGATTTCAAGCTTGTCGGCAACTACAAGTTCACTCACAGAGTCAGCCTGTCCATGAATGTGGACTATTCTACAGGTCGCCCGGTAACCATTCCTGTAGGCCGCTATCAGATCAATGGAAAGTATTATCTTGCATTCTCGGGAAGAAATGCATACAGAATTCCTGATTACTTCCGAATGGATATGGCCATGAATATCGAGCCCGGTCACTATCTTAAGCAGCTGGCGCATTTCTCGCTCACATTTGGCGTTTACAATGTTACCGGCAGGAAGAATGCCTACTCGGTATTCTTCAACCACGATGCGATTGGGCGGGTTAAGGGACATATGCTCAGCGTCTTTGCTGTTCCTATTCCTTATGTTAATCTTAATCTCAAGTTCTAATGAAGAAGATTATACTGTTTGTCTGTGCTGCCTTGCTAGCAGTCTCATGTGTATATCCATTCTCGGTAGACGATTCTTCATCTGTCGACAGACTTGTGGTATTTGGTGATATCATAGTTGGTGACGAGTTTGAGATAAGGGTTTCCAAGCTGGAACCATTGTATGTGGAAGAGGATGCACCAGAGTTTGACTATAGCCTCGCTCATTTGACTGACCTATGGGTCGAGGGCTCTGATGGTAGTACATACAAGGGTGATTTCTCAGCAGCCGCGGGAACTTGTAAGGTGAATATGAAATCTGCATCGACTGAGGCAGATTACAGACTCCATTTCGTTTGCAATCGTAAGGAGTATATCTCTGACTGGAGGCATGCGGATACCCGGGTGGCAGTGGATTCTCTCTACTACCAGCTGGATTTTGAAAAGAATAAATTCAGGGCCAAGGTGGATTTTCATGCTGATGGATCTTCGAAGTACTTCAGTGTGACCTATAAGGAAGTATGGGAGTATACAGCTGCGTATAAGGCAAAGTATGAGTATATCCCAAGGGATATGACACAATATCCGGGGAGGTATAAGTACGGCCTTGTCCAGCCTTTGACGAATCCAAATTACAGGTGCTGGAATACTGCCTATTCAAGAGGCTTCCAGGTGCTTACATCCGAGTCTCTGACACAGAGCGTCTTCAAGGATGTCGAGCTGGCCAGCCTGAACCGTACGGACAGCAAGCTTTCAAACTGCTACTTTATGGAAGTCAGTGTCATGCCCGTAGCGCAGGATGCGTACGAATATATGAATCATATCGACGAGATGGCAAATTCTCTCGGAGACTTGTTCTCACCAAATCCTAGCGAGATGAGGGGAAATATCAGATGTGTGGATGATCCGGATGAATTCGTCATAGGTTTTGTTTCCGTTACTCACAAATCGACAAAATCCATGTATGTAATCGATTCAGTCCTCAAGTTCTACAAAACTTCGGGTATCTTCATGCCGGCTGACGAAGTCGGGGAGTATCACTGGCCATCTTACTACAATAAGGGGTGGGTTCCATTTGATTACGATCCAGATAAAAAAATGGCGTGGTGGACACCTTTCGACTGTGCTGATTGCAGGGCTGCCGGTGGAACCAGAACAAAACCAGAGGGCTGGCCAACTAAAGGAATATAGAGATGAAAAAGTTCATGATATTCATTCTGATGCTCACTACAATGTCTCTCAGTGCTGAGAACAGAGTGTCAGAGAGGGTGTTCCTGAAGACGGATCGCCCCGTATACATAGCTGGAGACAAAGTGTGGTGCTCGGCTTTTTGTGTAGATGCGGCATCTTCTGGTAGGCTTTCCGAAGTCTCAAGCATCGCTTATGTCGAGCTCCATTCTGCGGATGGACTCGCGCAGACCGCGAAAATCGCTCTTCTGAATGGTAGAGGTGCTGGAAGTCTGGATCTTAAATCAGATTTGCCGACTGGTAATTATAGGCTTGTGGCGTATACCGCAAACAGCCTGAACGAGGAGGGTGTAGACTATTCCACATGTGCTACCACTATCTCTGTGTTTAACCCTTCTTCTACCCAAAGGGTCAAGGATGGAGTAATAGTAGCTGATCCTGGCAGCAGAAAGACTGCTTCTGACAAGGGCAGTCTCGAGGTAAAGATGCCGGAGAATGCTTCCGGAAGGGTGCTTCCTGTAGAGCTCGTTAACAATGGAAAAGCATTGGCATACGTCTGCATCAGTGTCGCTCATGATGATGGGATCGTAGCTCCAGAGTCTCAGGATATCGATTCTTTCCTTTCTTCCATCAAACCATCCACCTCATTTAGAGATGACTTCATCCCTGAGTATGATGGTGAGATCATCAGAGCAAAGGTATCTGGTATCAGCCCCGAGCAGGCAGACAGCCTTGCAGGCAAGTTTGCGTTCATCTCTGCCCCGGGAGATATGGCGGATGTGTACTCGTCACCGGTAGCTTCGGATGCTACTGCGACTTTCTATACAAACAATATCTTCGGAAACAAGGATCTTGTGTGTGAGATAGAGGGACTTCCGAAGAAGACTTACTGCCATCTGGAGATACTTTCTCCTTTTCAGGATGTCGAGGCAGGGGCCATTCCTGAGCTCCTTATCTCAAGCTCTCAGAAGAACGCCCTCCTTTCGCGTATGGCTTATCGTCAGGTGGAGAATAACTTCGATGGCGAATTCCTCTATGATTTCATGCCTTTCAGGGCTAATAGAATCTTTGGAGCCGAGGCCAGGTCCTACAAGCTGGACGATTATACGCGATTCCCGCTGATGTCGGAGGTGCTGGTGGAGATTATTCCAGAGTTGAGGGCTCGTACAAACAAGGGCCACACGGAGATTCAGTTCAGGCTGGAAGATCAGTATAAGAATACTTTTTTTGGCCAGGAGCAGGGACTTGTCCTGCTTGATGGCACACCTATTTTTGACCATGGCAAGATCATGTCATACGACCCTATGCTGGTGGAGAGAGTCAACGTATATCCTTATACTTACTTCATAGGCTCCAGGGCATACCATGGCGTCGCTGACTTTGTGACTTACAAGAAGAATCTTCCTGCCATGGATTTTGACACCAATGTGCGTATCGTGTCTTTCCAGGGAGCATCGCTTCCTATGTCTTTTACCTGCAAGGACCTTCATGTGAATGAGTCCTATCCTGACTATCGTCAGGTGGCGTACTGGCATCCTTCAGTAAACGTCAAGGCAGGGGAGACCTTCTGCTTTGAGTGCACACTCCCTACGTATGAAGGTGACTTCATACTTACTGTTGAGGGCTTGACCGAGGATGGCGAGCCTGTGAGAGTGGTGAGAAAGCTTACTTCTTCTGCCCGTAGTAGGCGTTAGGCCCGTGCTTGCGCATGAAATGCTTCTCCACGAGGAGCGGGTTCATCGTAAGTGAAGGATTTATCGTAAGTGATACGAAGGCCATCTTAGCTACCTGTTCCATGACTACGGCGTTGTGGACGGCTTCCGTTGCATCCTTGCCCCATGAGAATGGGCCATGGTTCTTCACCAGTACGCCAGGGGTATGAATGTAGTTCAGACTCTCGAAGCGCTGCACGATGGCAGTGCCTGTCTCTGCTTCATACTCGCCATTCACCTGCTCCTCTGTCATGTCGGCGGTGCAAGGTATATCGTCGTGGAAATAGTCGGCGTGTGTGGTGCCGATATTCGGGATGTCCATGCCGGCCTGCGCCCATGCGGTGGCATAGGTCGAGTGTGTGTGGACTATGCCTCCGATATTTGGAAACTCCTTGTACAGAACAAGATGGGTAGGGGTGTCGGAAGATGGCCTGAGCTCACCTTCTACTACCTTTCCGTCCAGATCCACGACTACCATGTCCTCTGGTTTCATGTCGTCGTAGCTCACTCCGCTGGGCTTGATGACCACCAGCTTGGTCTCGGGGTCAATAGCTGATACATTTCCCCAGGTGAAGATGACGAGTCCGTGCTTTACGAGGTCCAGGTTTGCCTTGCAGACCTTTTTCTTAAGTTCTTCGAGCATGGTTATCTTACGCTGAATCTGAATTCGCAAAAACTTGTGTAGGTGTCACCTGGCAGGAGCTGGGCTGATGGCCACTCAGGCTTGTTCGGCGTGTCAGGATACTTCTGGGTCTCAAGGCAGATGGCTGTGCGCTGCTGGTAGTTGATGCCCTTCTTTCCTGTGTTTGTGCCATCCAGGAAGTTTCCTGAATATACCTGTATGCCTGGCTCTGTGGTGAATACGTCAAGCTGGATTCCTGTCTGAGGACAGTATAGGGTAGCTGCCGTTTCGGTGAGCTCTCCGCATGTGTCAAGCACCCAGTTATGGTCGTAGCCGTTTCCGTTCTTCAGCTGTATGAAGTCGTACTCGTCGATCTGCTCACCCACTCTTTTCGCTGTGGTGAAGTCCATAGGTGTGCCTGCTACGGGCACTATCTCGCCAGTGGTCATGAATGTGCTGTCCACTGGAGTGTACTGGGAAGCATTGATATAGAGCATGTCATCGCAGATGCTGTGGCCTGCAGGGTCGCCTGAGAGGTTGAAGTAGGCGTGGTTTGTCATGTTTATGACAGTCTCCTTGTCGGTCGTGGCCTCATAGTTTATGCAGATGCTGTTCATGTCTGTGAGGGTGTAGGTCACGTATGCTATCACATGGCCAGGGAAATTCGCGTCGCCGTCTGGTGAGTCCATCTTCAGCTTGATGTGCTCGCTGTCTGCCTCCACTACATCGTATACCTTGTACTGCCAGCCCTGAGGGCCTCCATGGAGGCAATGCCCATAGTTGTTCTGTGGGAGCTGATACTCAGTACCGTCCACGGTGATGCGACCTTGGTTGATTCTGTTCGCGTACCTACCTATGGCTGCGCCGAAATCAGAGAGGTTGTTTTCTGGGTAGTATGACTCAATGTTGTCGAAACCGAGGATCACATCCTTCATCTCCCCGTCCTTGTCCGGTACCATGATGGACACCAGACGTCCTCCGAAGTTCGTGATGCATACCTCCATGCCGCTTTCGTTGGAAAGTGTGTAAAGGGCAATGGGCTTGTCGTTATATACCCCCTCGAACTTGACTGGGTTAAGTCCTGACTTTGTGAGCACTGTCTTAGGGGTGCATGCTGCCAGTGAAAGAGCCGCAGCGATGAGAAGAATGATTCTTTTCATAATGGTAAGTAGTGTTATCAGACCATAAAATTACACATTTTTTCGTTTGCATCAATCAAATGAGTAACTTTGTGCCGTTATGGAAGATAGAAAGGCAATATACGACAGCTTCGAGGAGAAGCTTCGTGCGGAGCTCATCAAGCTCTGCACTCAGTTTGAGAAGTTGAACGGCAAGCTCCTGGGCTCACCGGACATCGACGAGAAGTGGGATGAGTACGCACGTGATGTGGTATCGGACGCTGTCGTGAACTTCAATGGCTATCCTGTGGTCGCCCTTGCCTGGGCGGCATACCTGGGTGCAGGCGTCGCATCACGCTGGGACTGCGGCTGGGAGGCTCATAAGTCCGACAAGTACCAGGACTATTACGGAGCACAGGGCTACGACGACATGGACGAGCACATAACACGCGATATCATTGGCAAGGCACTTGACTCTATCGAGGCCAAGGAGATGGCTGCACTCTTCAGCAGCTGCGCAGAGAAGGCACTCGGGCTGATCCGTCATGAAGGCTTCGAGAGCCAGAGCATCGAGGCATACTATATCCTTATCCGCTGCGTCAAGGTCATGTACCAGATAGGCGCCTCAGTGGAACTGAAGCGCCTTGGATATAATTATGTCCCTGTGAACGTCAAGTAGCCTACTGCTCGAGCCAAGCACCCAGCTCGTTGTAGATCTTTGTTGCGATGTAGTCCATCGCCTGTGAGCCAGGGTGGCATCCGGAAGTACCATTGTAGTCATGCTTAGGCATGTAAGTCTGGTCGTTGAAACCATTGACGGCCAGAAGGTCTACTGTCTTCGCTCCGTAATGAGCTGCCATCTTGAGCATGGACTGCTCGAAAGGCTCACTCAGATAGTCTCCAATGATGCAGACTACCTTGCACTTAGGATATCTCTGTCTGATCTGGCAGAGAAGCTTCACATACGCTTCGCAGAAGGTGCCGTCAGGAAGGGCATTCACAGCCTCCCTGGTCTGTGCTGCATCCGCTACCTTGTAGATGGCGTCCAGCACTGCATCTGAAGGGGTGCTTGCGGCCTTGCTGAGAGGGGAGCCTGGGTAGAGAGGGTCTGCGTTGTGCGCCCAGTCATTTGTGCCTCCATGGATGAGGATGACATCTGGCCTTCCGCAGCCTCCGCATGCGGCGAAGCGCTCGGTGAAGCTGTTATGCCACCATGCATTGCTCGCGCTTCCGTACCTGCTCGTGTAGTTTTCAGCGGTGGTGTTTGTGACCGTAGAGCCGGAGAATGCAATGTTTGTGTCGAACTGAGCATTCTTCATGTGGTCGTAGATCAGGCGATACCAGTAGGTCTCGCTCACGAGGGTCAGCGTGCCGTCCGTGGCAGGGTAGTGCGCGCTGTAACCACCTGGAATCCATCCCTTGAAGGTCGAGATCGAGTCGCCGATCACGCTGACCCTCTTCGCAGCCTTCGGCTTCACGTTCGGATCTGCAGGAAGTCCGGAGATGGTAGGGTAGCCGTCTGCTCCCTTAACCCAGCTTACACCCTCTGACGAGTCCTGGAGATACTTGAGGAGCGTGCCGTCGGTCATCTGCGCCACGGTCAGGGCCTGACATGAGGTCTCTGTAGCCTTGCCTTCCTGAGGACCTGTGGTATAGTCGGTGTCATAGTAGCAGTCCGATACTGTGCAAGGCTGTGTCGCCCTGGCGTAGATGGCTCCGAGGAAGAAGCTTGAGCCGGCCTCTGCAGGGTCATTGCAGTTGAAGGTGCTGGACTTGGATATGGTGGTGTAGATGTTCTTGTAGCTGACGGTGGAAGAGCAGTTCTGATAGCCTGTGACTCCACCGAGGCCTCCTCTGTTTCCACCGCTGGTGGTCTGGAGCACTGATGGGTTTGCGTAACATCCTGTGATAGTGGTGTTTCCGCCAGTTGCTGTCCAGCCGGAGATGCCACCTACCAGCGAGTAGAGGTTCGAACCTCCATTGTTTCCAGTGCCGGTGATCTCGGATCCTATGACTGCGCATCCCTTGATGAGGATGGAGTTTGTGGAGTTCGCTACCGAGCCACCTATGGCTGATGCGCCTGAGCCGGTGAATCCCACGATGCCTCCTACTGAGTAGCATCCCTTGACATTGCCATAAGTGGCACAGTTTTCTATGGTTATCTCATTTGCGGCTGCTGCATGGCCTACGATGCCTCCTACAGCATATTTGTCGGACCCGATGGTGGCGTAGCTTCCCAGGACGCAGTCCTTCACCTTGCCACCCTGGAGCTGTCCCACGATGCCGCCGAGGGTGTAACCCACTGAGCTGAGGCTGCCCTCAAATGAGCACTTGCTGATGAGTGTCTTCGCGCCTATGGCCATACCTACTATGCCGCGCTCCCAGTGGTAGTAGAGGTTCACGGCCACAGCCTTCGCCACATGGCAGTCCTCGATGGTGCAGTCCTGCGCGAATCCCACGATACCTCCGCAGTATTTGCCGAAGAATGTGGCGCTTCCGGCCAGGGTGCAACCCTTGATGGTGCTTTCTTCAGCGTAACCCACGAAGCCTCCTGAATATCCCACATTTGTGTCGGTGTCCAGCGTGATCTCCTTTGTGTACTGCCTGATCTTTCCGGTGAAGCTGATGTTCTCGATGGTGCACTTCTTCGCGTATCCCACAATGCTTCCGCAGTAGATGTACTGGCAGTCAATGTCTGCGTTCGCCAGCGAGACATTCTTGATGGTGGCGCCCATGCAGTAGCCGAACAGGCCGGAGGCCTTCTCGCTTGTGGTCTTTATGGTGATGCCGGTGATGGAGTGGTTTCTTCCGTCATAGACGCCCTTGAATGGCTTGCCCTGGTTCAGTGAGATAGGCGTGAATGCGCTCACCGAGGACATGTCTATATCCGCGCTCTGTGCGTAATGCTTGTCAATGAATTCGTCCCTGGTAGACGATCCGGAAATCTTCTTCGACAGCTCCTGAAGGTCAGCAGCCTTGCCGATGATATATGGATTTGCCTCTGTGCCTTCTCCACCTGAAAAGACAGTCTCCACTGGAGGTGTGGGTGGATCTACCGGTACGACGGGATCCGGATCTGGTTTGGGCTCTGGTGTAGGTGTAACGGATGGTTTCTCGCAGCTGGAAATAGCGATGATCGCGGAAGCCAACAAAGCAAAGAAGGTGCTTTTCTTCATTTTGTGTTATTTTATTAGTACTTTTGTGGTACACAAAAATAAACAAAATTATCTCTATATGAAAATCGGAATCTGCTCTGATCACGCTGGTGTGGAGTATAAGGCTAAGCTCATTTCCTATCTTCTCGGAAAGGGCTATGAAGTAGTAAATTTCGGAACTGACTCAGAAGATAGCTGTGACTATGCTGACTTCGCTCATCCACTCGCAAATGCAGTGGAGAAGGGTGAGGTAGACAAGGGTATCGCCATCTGTGGCACAGGAAACGGCATGGCCATCACCTTGAACCATCATCAGGGCATCCGCGCTGGACTCGCTTGGGGGACAGAGATCGGCCGCCTCGTGAAGGCGCATAACGATGCAAATGTCCTCGTGATGCCAGCTCGCTTCATCAGCTACCGCATGGTAGTGAACATCACCCGCACCTGGCTTAACACAGAGTTCGAGGGCGGCCGTCACGAGCGCCGCATCGCGAAGATCCCTGTGAAGTAATGAGCGCGCTCATTGCGAAAGCCGGAATCACGCTTTCACGAAGCATAGATGACTACCCAGAGGGTATCATCATCCCCATAGACAAGCCATACCGCTGGACTTCCGCCGACGTGATCCGAAAGGTCAAGTGGGCGGCTTGCAGGCATTTTGAGAAGAAGAACCTCAAGGTGGGGCATGCCGGCACGCTGGATCCACTCGCGACGGGCGTGCTGCTGGTGTGCATAGGCAAGGCCACCAAGCTTGCGGAGGACCTCCAGAAGCACGAGAAGCAGTACCTCGCAGGTGTCTGCTTCGGTGCGACCACTCCCTCATACGACAGGGAGAAGGAGGTAGACAAGGAGTTCGCGCTGGATGGCGTGAGCGAGGAGAGCATAAGGCAGGTACTGCCGTCGTTTCTCGGCGAGCAGGAGCAGGTGGCTCCGCTCTTCTCTGCGAAGTCAGTGGACGGCGTGAGGGCATACGAGCTGGCGCGCAAGGCGTATAAGCAGGCTGCCCGGACAGGCGAGGACTTCGACCATTCTGCATCGGAGCTCCTTTCCAGGCAGATGATAAACATCCCCGCCATCGAGCTGGTAAGCTTCACTCCCGACTTCCAGGCACCTGCCTATGAGAGCGAGAGAAACATACATGTCAATGATCTCTCCGGCTACAGGCTGGCCAATGCTGATGTCCTGGTGACCTGCTCGAAGGGCACCTACATACGCGCGCTTGCCCGCGACCTCGGAGAGGCCCTCGGCAGCGGCGCTTTCCTCAGCAGCCTCAGGCGCACCAGAAACGGAGGTTTCAAGGTGAAAGACGCGCTCAGCGTCGACCAGACCATAAACATATTGTCACATGAATAGACTGATAGCCATACTTGCAGCGACTGTATGCTGCCTTTCGGCTGCCGCGCAGCCATCCATCAAGGTCCTTAAGGGCGTCAAGGACACAGTGACCACTTCTACAGTGGACATCATCTTCCAGACAGCGGCTCCCGCCACTGCCACCATCAATGATGTGGAAGTGCCTGTCTACAGGACAGGCGCCTTCGGCAAGAGATACGAGCTTGAGCCTGGTGCAAATGTCATCAAGGTGAAGGTAAATGATGGCTCGGCAGACTCCGAGCTGGTGCTCAAGACTTACTATAAGAAGGTAAAGGCTGCTGCCAGACCGGCTGTGGCTCCTACCAAGCCTGCGTTCAAGTCGCTTGTGAAGTACGTTGAGACCGTGGAGGGCGCTTATCTTCAGTATGGAAATGGAAGCGACCGTCTCGGTGGCTCGAAGATAGGAAACCTTGACGAGGGCATTGTTCTCAGGACCATTGGCACCGAAGGAAACCTGTATAAGGTGGAGCTCTCCGACAACAGATTCGCATACATCCACAAGGAGGATGTCAAGGACTCAAAGAAGAGCACCTGGCGCATAAACTCGAAGAATACCTCTGTCTACAACGCAGGCGCTGTGGATGTGGTGGCCATGCCATTTGACTTCAGGCTTCCATACGCTTCGTGGACCGAGATCGATCCTATGACCATCTGCGTGGATGTGTTTGGCGCTATGAACAACACAAACTGGATCACCCAGAAGCAGGGTCTCGGCATGATCGAGTGGGTGGACCTTCGCCAAGTAGACAGCGATGTGCTCAGAATAGTCATCAGGCTGAAGCAGAAGTACAGCTGGGGCTACTCGGTCGGCTACGAGAGGAACAGCCTCGTGGTGAGGGTGAAGCACACTCCATCATTGGAGCTTAGCTCCATGACCTTCGGCATCGACGCCGGACACGGCGGAAACGCTGCTGGCGCCATCAGCATCACCGGCATCAAGGAGAAGGATGTGAACCTGACCCTGGTGAAGCTCGTGCAGCAGAGGCTCGAGGCGAGGGGAGCGAAGGTTGTGCTCAGCCGCCCAGACGACTCTGCGCCTACTATGACCCAGCGCAAGAAGATCTTCAAGGATGCAGACATCGACCTGATGCTCTCCATCCATAACAACGCAGGCGGTTCTCCTTTTGTCCCAATGGGCACGAGTACCTACTACAAGCACATTGCAAATAGAGACCTCGCTGAGTGCGTGAGGGCAAGGATGCTTGAGCTTGGTGTCAATGATTACGGTTTGGTAGGCAACTTCAACTTCTCGCTCTGCCAGCCTACAGACTATCCTGCAGTGCTTCTGGAGGCGATGTTCATGAGCAGCCTTGTCGATGAGGACAAGCTCGCCGATCCTGAGTTCCGTGACCAGGTGGCTGACAAGGTGATCGCCGCTATCGAGGACTACCTCGCCATGGTCAAGGCTTCACTGAAATAGTACCTGGATACATATTAAGTTGGGAGGCTGACACTTCAGATGAAGTGCCAGCCTCCTTTACAGATATTAAGTGTTGATTGGTGTGTGGGCTATTTAAGTCTTTCAGCGGCAAATGCCACTCTCTCTACGAGCTGGTCTGTGCCGATGAAAGAGATGATGTCTGCGATGCCGAGTCCGCTTGAAGCTCCGGTGAGGGCGAGGCGAAGGCAGTTCATTACCTTACCCATAGGCCACTCATTGCCGCGGATGTACTCCTCGAGTGTGGTCTCAAGCGTCTGCTTGTCCTTGGCGCAGCCACAGCTGTTCATGTACTCAGCTGCCTTCTGTGCCAGAGTGTAGTTCTCTTCCTTCCAGAACTTGTCTACATCCTTCGCGAGGAAAGGTGCTGTGGCAGCATCGTCATATACCTTGGCCCTAGGGTCTGCAGCCCTGCGTGGATCCGCTGGCTTCTGCTCTACTGCGGCGCCGGCCTTCACTCCGTACTTCTCGAACTCCACTGGTGAGATGAAGAGGTATGAAGCGATGGTCCAGAAATCCTGTACGAATGTAGCTCTTTCCTTGATGAGGCTCACTACGTTCTTCACGTAGTTCTTTGAGAACTCCTTCTTCTCGAAATCAGCGGTCACTGGACACATATAGCAGCCTGAAACCGTGATTCCGTGGCTCTCAAGGATAGGAACGAAGAGGTCGGTAAGCTCCTCGTCGCTCTTCATGCGGAGGTACTCCTTGTTATACCACTTGGCCTTTTCTGGGTTGAACTTGGCTCCAGCCTTCACGATGCGCTCGAGTGAGAATGTCTTGATGAGCTCATCCATGGTGAACATCTCCTGGTCGTTTCCTGGGTTCCAGCCCAGCATGGCGAGAAGGTTCACGAAAGCCTCAGGGAAGTAACCATCCTCGCGATATCCGTGAGAGGTCTCGCCTGCGGCGTTTGTCCACTGGAGTGGGAACACAGGGAATCCCATCTTGTCACCGTCTCTCTTAGACAGCTTGCCGTTTCCGACAGGCTTGAGAAGGAGTGACAGGTGCGCGAAGCGTGGCATGGTGTCCTCCCATCCGAATGCCTTGTAGAGCATGTAGTGGAGAGGGAGTGAAGGAAGCCACTCCTCACCGCGGATCACCTCGCTGATCTCCATGAGGTGGTCATCCACGATGTTTGCAAGATGGTAGGTAGGGAGCTCATCAGCTCTCTTCCAGAGCACCTTGTCATCGAGTGTATCGGTGTTTACCTCAATGTGCCCGCGGATAAGGTCGTCCATCTTGACGACGGTGTTCTCAGGCATCTTGAAGCGTATGGTCCAGTCTGTGGTCTCAGCGAGAAGTCTCTCCACCTCCTCTGCAGGGAGTGTGAGGGAATTCTTGAGGCCTGTCCTTGACTTCTGGTTATATGTGAAGGTCTCGCCCTTGGCCTCCGCAGCGGAGCGGATGGCGTCGAGATCCTCTGATGAGTCGAATGCGTAGTATGCGTAGCCAGCCGCGATGAGCTGCTCGGCGTATTTGCGATAGATGCTTCTTCTCTGGCTCTGGCGATAAGGGGCGTGTGGATGCTTCTCTGAAGCGGTCTCCACTACATTTCCGTTCTCGTCTACTCCCTCATCTGGAATTATGCCGCACCATCTGAGCGCCTCGATGATGTACTTCTCGGCTCCTGGTACGAATCTGTTTGAATCAGTGTCCTCGATCCTTATGATGAAATCTCCGCCATTCTGCTTCGCGTATAGGTAATTATACAGTGCGGTCCTGACTCCACCCATGTGAAGAGGGCCTGTAGGAGATGGCGCAAATCTAACTCTCGTTCTTCTTTCCATTACTAGAATCTTTTGAAGTCGCAAATATAGCAATTTATTTCTGCATATCAGTCTTTGAACGTCTGCGGATTGCCGGCGTTCCTTCATATTCTGCTATATTTTGTGAATTTGACACGCACAGCACAGGTTTCTCGTCCTCCCTGAAGTTGAAACATCTCTTCTTCACGGTGTTGAAACCGATGGACTGGATGCCGACTGAGCCTCCTGAAAGGCTCACGCCTTCCTCGCTGCTGCGCTCGGCTCTCTTGTCGAATACGAACTCATTGTCAATGATGATGAGGTTGCCCAGGTCAATGTTTGTGAGGCTTATCATCTTGTTGTACTCGAAACCAGTCGCTATGACGGTGATGCTGATGGTGTCGTCAGCATTTGGATCCTCATGCCAGATGATGCCTCGCTTGAAGGTGGTGAACTTTCCGAGAGCCTCCCAGATCTTGTTTGTGAGGCTGTCGAGCTCCTCCATGCTGAGACCGTTCTCATTGTTCGCCACAGTTATGTTCAGGAGCACCTTCTGGGCTGAATTGATGACGAAGTCGTTCAGCAGTGGGGAGTTGATGGCGCTGTTTATGGCGTCAGAGATCCTGTTCTCTCCCTTGCCGGAGCCGCAACCCATCAGGGCGAGGCCGCTGTCCTTCATGACGGTCTTCACATCCTCGAAGTCCACGTTCACGTAACCTGATTTCTTGATGATCTCGATGATGCCCTTGACCGCTGTAGCAAGCACCTCGTCTGCCTTAGGGAAGGCCTCCTGGATAAGGAGTGTGCCGAACTGCTTGTAAAGGTTCTCGTTCTTGATGATGAGGAGGCTGTCGACATTCTTCTTGAGCTCGTTGAGGCCATCGATTGCCCTTCCCAGGGCCTCGGTTCCCTCATGCTCGAAAGGAAGGGTGACTACTGCCACTGTGAGGATGCCCAGGTCCTTCGCCATCTTGGCAATGACTGGGGCGGCGCCTGTTCCGGTACCACCACCCATGCCGGCTGTGATGAAGAGCATGTCGAGCTGGTTGCTGAACACTACGCGCTTGATCTCTTCCTGGGTGTCGAGGGCTGCGTTGCGTCCCTTGGTGGCATTTGTTCCTGCACCAAGTCCCTTGCCCATCTGGATCTTTGTAGGCACAGGGCTCAACGAGAGCGCCTGGGAGTCGGTGTTGCAGACTATGAACCTACAGCCCTGAACCTTCTGGTTGAACATGTAGTTCACGGCGTTGCATCCGCCTCCGCCGACACCGATCACAGAGATATTTGATTCCTTTGGGGTCCAGTTCTTAGGGACCTCGATCTCGATATCCATCAAATCTTCCATATCTTTTACTCCTCCTCGTCAGTTAAATCATAAATCATGTCGCCAATGTTGCTGGCCTTGTTCCAGATGAGCTTTCCGAACTTCGAGATGAAAGACTCACGTGCCTGTCTCTTTCTTGGCTTCTTCTCCTCTTCCTCTTCTACTTCTTCCTCCATCTCTATCTCCTGGATAGTCTCTTCCTCTTCTTCAGGAGCCTCCTCGACGGTAGTTTCCACGACAGTCTCGGCTACTGTCTCCTGTGGCTTGGTCTCCACTGTGAAGAAGTCGCTTATAGCCTTCTGTGAATCTATCTCCACTGGCTCACTCACGCTTTCGTCCTCACTCTCAACCACCACTGCAGGTGCCTCAGGGGCATCTGGCTGCTTGGTCAGGCAGTTCAGGTGAAGGTCGTCCTTGGCCTGAAGTATCATACCCACGAGGGTAGATGCAGAAGTCTCAGTCACCTCTACATACTCTGAGTAAGAGAACTTGCTCCTGAGAGGGAATCCTATCCTGACATCGTATCCTGACAGTTCCTTGAAGAAGTTGCGAAGGTTCGCGGTCTGTGCCACTCCACCTGTGATAACCACGCCGCTGATGAGGTCGTCTGCGAGTCCGCTTGCCTGGATCTTGTAGAGTATGGCCTGTATGATCTCCTCGAGTCTGGCAGTCACGATCTCGGAGAGGTACTTCACTGAGATCTGCTTGCTTGTGCCGGACTCATTGTTGTTTATCTGGATTATCTTGTCCCTGAGCACCTGGAGCTTCTCTGGCATGCAGGCACCGTAGGCAAGCTTGATGTTCTCTGCGAGCTTGTCGGAGATGCCGCACTCGATCCTGATGTCGTCGGTGATGCTGCGACCACCGAAAGGAATGGACGCGTAGTATCTCAGGATGCCTCTTTTGAAGATGCTCACTGAAGTCACATCGCCTCCGAGCTCCACGAGGGCGACACCATTGGACATCTCCTCCTCGCTGAGCACTGCCTTCGCGGTGTATTCAGGGGAGAAGAGCTTGCAGGATGTAGCCCTTCCGAGCGTGTTCATCACCATGTCCACGTTCTTCGACTTCCTGCGGTTTCCGATGTATGCCTTGAAATTGCCCTCAAGCTTGTTGCATACCATACCCACGATGTCGTTCTCGTCGGTGTTATAGTAGTCGTCGGTGCTGAATGACTGTGCCACGATGCCGTAGATCTCTTCCTTGTCCTCATCGGTGAGAGGGTAGCTGCGCGACTGCGCCTTGAGGAACTCTATCTCCTCAGGCTCGATGGAGCTGTCGGCGTCGCTTCTCTGAAGGCTTGCGTTGGCCTGCTCCTGGCGCACCTCCCATCTAGGAAGGTTCATCACTGCCTGGTGAATGGTAATCCTGAGCTCGTTCTCCGCCTTGGTGATGAGCTCCTTCACCTGCTCAGATACCTTCTTGGGATTAAGTACGCCTGAGTACTTGATGCCCTTTGAAGGCACTTCAGCATAATAGATGACCTGGACGTTCTGTCCCGTCACCTGCGCTACTGAGATGGCGATCTTGTGGCTTCCGAGGTCAATCGCCGCTATATATCTTTCGTCCATATATCTTAACTTTTACTTACATACAATCTGTCCGTCGTACCTTACATCCACCCTTGAGTAGTGGCCTTCTTCTACACTTGGCTTGATGAAGCCGTAGTATCTCTCTATCCTGTCGAACTTCTCCTTCACCTCCACGGGCTTGCCGAAAATAAACTTTTCCTTGCCTTCTCTAGGGACCAGGCAGAGCTGTCCGCCTTCCTCCACGTGGATCTGGACTATGTTCTTTTCCCAGATGGTGCCGTGCATGAAGTCCAGCATGGAGATCATGCCGCTTACCCATGCCTGCTCGTCCTTCCTAGGTGCCAGTCCCTTGTATCCTACTGGGACGTTCACTGGGACGCGACCATCCACCACGATCACATGTGAGGTGTAGTTCTTCTGAAGAGGGAAGATGTACCCTTCATGGTCTACGTAGAATCCGAAATCTGAGTCCTGGAAGCGTACAAATGGCTCTCTCTGCGTGACTGAGATATGGAGAACCCCGTCTTCGGTGATGTAAGCCTGGCTCTTCTTCACAGCACCTTCTCCGTCGATGATCTCCTCTATCCTGTGGAGCTGGAGGCTGTCCAGGTGCTTGCCGATGCAGTCGCCATACCCCTTCTTGAGCCTGTTCACCACGTCTTCTTCAGTGACGAACCTATAAGGCTCTGCGATGTTCACGAGCACAGAGTGGCACTTCTTCGAGTCCCTGCCCGCTCTGCTGAGCACGACGATGGAGCCGAACCCAACCATGAGCACGACGAGCAGAGCTAGATACAGTATGTTCCGGACTCCCTTTTTCATTTTCTCTTCAGAAGCATCTCTGTGATAGGTTCAATGTATCTGTCCACGTTTCCGGCGCCAAAGGTCACCAGCACATCGACAGGCTCCTTCTCGAGAAGGTCCATGAGCTCCTCCCTGCGGATGAGGACCTTCTCAGGGGCTGTGACATCCTTGAAGATGATGTCTGATGTGACGCCAGGGATAGGCTCCTCACGTGCTGGGTAGATATCCAGCAAGATGAGCTTGTCCACAGCGCTTAACGCCGCCGCGAATTCAGCCGCAAAATCGCGTGTCCTCGTATAGAGGTGCGGCTGAAATACGGCGGTTATCTTTCTGCCAGGGAAGATGCCGCGGATGGATGAGATGGCGGTGGCAAGCTCCTCTGGGTGATGAGCGTAATCGTCTATGTAGGTGAGACCAGGGACATTGACATGAACATCTACCCTTCTCTTGGCGCCCTGGAAGGTGCCGATGGCGTGGCGGATGGCCTCTGGGTCGATGCCGTGCTGCAGGCAGATGGCTGCCGCGGCGATGCTGTTCTCGATGTTCACCCAGCCGAGGGTGCCTACCTTGATGTCCTTGATGACTCCCTGAGGGTGCACAAGGTCATAGGTGTAGTGGCCGAGGGCATCGAGGCGGATATTCTCTGGATGGTAGTCAGCCGCTGCGTCCTTATAGCTATAGGTGAAGATCTTCGCGTCTGTGTCCTTCTCTGTGATGTCGAGGCCATACTTCTTGATGACCACGTCGCTGACCTGCGAAGCGAAGATCTTGAATGCCTCGTGCACATGCTCGAGGTCGCCGTAGATGTCCAGGTGGTCTGCGTCCATCGCTGTGATGACGGCGATGGCTGGGTGAAGCTGGTGGAATGAGCGGTCAAACTCATCTGCTTCCACCACCACGGTAGGGGTGTGGCTCACGAGCATGTTTGTGCCGTAGTTCTTCGAGATGCCACCGAGGAATGCCGAGCATCCTGCGCCGCTTTCTGTGACAATGTGTGCGACCATTGTGCTGGTGGTAGTCTTGCCGTGCGTGCCGCTGACGGCGAGGCACTTCTGCCCCTGGGTGATCTCTCCGAGCATGCGTGAGCGCTTGATCACGCGGTAGCCGTGCTCAAACACATACTGGAGCTCATTCAGCGACTGCGGGATGGCAGGGGTATACACTACGAGGGTCTTCTCCACATCCTTCGGAATGAAGTCGATGCAGTCCTCATAATGCACGCCAATGCCCTCAGCGACAAGTGCTTCCGTAAGCTCTGAAGGGGTCTTGTCGTAGCCGGAGACATTGAGCCCCTTGAACTTGTAGTATCTGGCGATGGCGCTCATTCCTATGCCGCCGATGCCGATGAAATATATATTCTCGTATGCCATTATTTCACTAGTTTATAAGCTTCATCCACGATGGTCTGCGCCGCGTCCGCGAGTGCGAGTGGCGCTACATTCTTCTCGATGAGTGCTATGCGCTCTGGGTCATGCACGAGTGCCAATGCCTCCGCCATGAGCTTCTCAGGAGCCTCCACATCCTTCACCATGAGGGCAGCGTCCTTGCGGACCAATGCCATCGCGTTATGTGTCTGATGGTCCTCTGCTACATTTGGAGATGGAACAAACACAGCTGCCTTGTGTGCGGCGCAGATCTCCGAGATCGAGCTCGCTCCTGAGCGTGAAATGATCACGTCAGCTGCCGCGTATGCGAG
The DNA here is from genome assembly GCA_024398295.1 of Bacteroidales bacterium. Lineage (GTDB taxonomy): Bacteria > Bacteroidota > Bacteroidia > Bacteroidales > UBA932 > Cryptobacteroides. The sequence continues at coordinate 17,258 of JAKSJL010000011.1, read as the reverse complement.
ATCCATGCGCTTGATGAAGTCGCTGTGGTGGATGTAAGGAAGATCCTTTCCTGCCATGAACTCATCCACGCCCTTCTTGTAGTATTTGCCGCACTGCCAGATGATTTCCACGTCGTCTCCGCCCTTGCAGCCTTCATTTATCCACTTCTTCATGGCCTCGTTAAGTGTGCGGCTGCCAAGGCTTCCGCCCACGATGAGGATATGCCTTTTCGATGAGTCCAGACCATAGAACTCCATGGCCTCAGCCTTCATCTGAGGGGTGGCAGGTACAATCTCCTTTCTGATAGGATTGCCGGACATCACTATCTTCTCTGCAGGGAAGAACTTCTCCATGCCTTCGTAAGCGACGCAGATGGAACCTACCTTCTTTGAGAGTATCTTATTTGTGAGACCTGCGAAGCCATTCTGCTCCTGGATCAGTGAAGGGATACCCTTGCGGGTAGCCATCCACAGAAGGGGAGCGCTGGCGTAGCCACCCACGCCGATGGCGAGGTCTGGCTTGAACTCATCGATGACCTTGCCGGCCTTTCTGATGCTTGCGAGCACCTTGAACGGCACCTGAATGTCATTCACTATGTTCTTCCAGTTCAGCTGCCTCTGCAGTCCGACCATAGGAAGCCCTACGATCTTGAAGCCTGCTGCAGGTACCTTCTCCATCTCCATCTTCCCCTCAGCACCGACAAACAGTATCTCGGTGTCAGGGTTTACCTCCTTGAGCTTTGAGGCAATGGATACGGCAGGGAAGATGTGGCCTCCTGTGCCACCTCCGCTGATTATGACTCTAAGTGGTCTGTACTCTTTCATTTCTCTATACCATTGGTTCATCAGAATCCAGCATGTCCAGAGTGTTCAGCTCCGACTGGATACTGTCGTTTTCCGGTCTTTCGATGATTGGGTCCTCCGCATTCTTGTACTTCATCTCCCTCTCGATTCTCTTCGTAGCCATTCGGCTGATGGAGAGGATGATGCCAAAGGCTGTACAGAACACAAGGAATGACGATTTTCCATGACTGATGAGAGGCAGGGTCTGACCGGTCATCGGACCCACTCCCAGGTTGATCGTGATATGCATGAACGCCTGTATGGTGATGAGCAGCACAAGTCCTGCCACTGTCACCTTGGCGAAATGGTCGTTACAGTTCCTCACAATGATGGACCCTCGGGCCAGAAGGCTCAGGTAGAGCATCATTATGACTATGCCTCCAAATATGATTCCGTACTCCTCTACGAGGAGGCTGAACATGAAGTCCTCGAACATCATCGACACCTGGTATTTCTGGGTGCTCTGTCCAGGGCCCTTGCCCAGGATTCCGCCTTCCATCACAGCCACCTTGGCTGACTCCTGCTGCCTGATGTCATCCAGGGCATTGTAGTAGGCCGTGGTGCCCTTAGGGGCATCGAAGAACCTCTGCTCCTTCTTCGACATAGGCTCGAGTCGCGACTCTACGGTGGCGAATCTCTTCAGCGCATCGAAATCATATATCTTGTAAAGGGCGAACAGGCCGCAGAGTATGCCGAGGAGAATGAATCCAGGACCAATGATCTCCTTCATCTTCAGTCCGCCGATGAGGATCACCAGGAACATGATGATAGCCATGATGGCAGCTGTGGAGAATCCTTGCAGCGCGATGAGCAGGGCCACGATCACGATAGGGATGTATATGAAAATGGCCTTCTGTGCGAAGTCCTTCTTCAGGAACTTGAATCTCTTCTTCTGTGAAAGAGCCTTCACAAAAGGAAGCTCCTTCTTCTGGTAAGCCTCGATAGCCCACGCCAGATACAGCACCATGAGGACCTTGATGAGCTCATAGATGTGGATCTGGAATCCCTTGATGGAGATGACTCGCCAGGCTGTATTAATAGGGGCGGCCTTTATAGGGCCAATGGACATATGTGCGTCGACGAAGATGAGCATGGCGAATGACAGGATGAATCCAGCCATTCCCAGATACTTGAACACCTTGAGATTCTTGATGTTGTAGCATCCTATCACCACGCCGAGACCGAGCAGGATGATTGCCATCTCGCCCTTCATGGCCTGGACTCTGGAGATGGAGCCATTTATGACCTTAGGGTCACAGGAGCTCGCCGAGAAGAGGCTTACCACTGAGTACATCATCAGCAGAAGCACGATCATCCAGACGACCTTGTCACCTGCCAGGTCATCAAAAATGTTCCAGATCCTGAATTTCTTCTTCGCCTCCATGGATTACAGCTTCCTTACGGCCTCCTTGAATTTCTCTCCTCTGTCCTCGTAGCATGTGAAGAGGTCGAAGCTTGCGCAGCAAGGGCTGAGCAGAACCACGTCTCCTGGCGCTGCGAGCTTGCTTGATACCTTCACGGCCTCATCTGCAGACAGTGTGTCCACCATGTTCTCCGCGCCTACGATGCCCTCGAATGCAGCATGGATCTTTGAGTTGTCCACACCCATGCAGACGATAGCCTTGACCTTGTCGCGTACGAGGTCGTTGAGCACTGAGTAGTCATTTCCCTTGTCAGTTCCGCCGACTATCCATACCACAGGCTTTGTCTGGCACTCGAGTGCGTACCAAGCCGCGTCTACATTGGTAGCCTTGGAATCATTGATATAGAGGACATCCTTGATGCTGAGCACTGGCTCGAGTCTATGCTCGATGGCCTCGAAGCTTGAGAGGCTCTCGCGGATGGTCTTGTCGTCGATACCTGTAGCCTTCGCAGCGAGTGCGGCGGCCATGGAGTTGTAGATGTTGTGCTTGCCGCCGAGCGCGAGCTCCTTGAGATAGATCTCGCTCTCTGACTCCTCGTACTTGAGGATGATCTTGTCGTCCTCGATGTATGCACCCTGGCTGACCTTCTTCTGCTGGGTGAATGGGAGCATCTTCGCATGCACGATAATGTTGTCGAGATGTCCAATGGTGATCGCATCGTCAGAGTCGAAGATGAAGCAATCCTCAGGACGGAGGTTCTGGGTGATGCGGAATTTCGACTTCACATAGTTCTCCATGTTGTACTCGTAGCGATCGAGGTGGTCAGGGGTGATGTTTGTGATGATCGCGATGTCTGGGTGGAACTCGTATGCATTGTCAAGCTGGAAACTACTGATTTCCAGTACGTAGTAGTCAAAGTTCTCGGTCGCTACCTGATATGCGTAGCTCTTTCCGATGTTACCGCCAAGTCCTACGTTGAGGCCTGCCTGCTGGAGCAGGTAGTAGATGAGTGAGGTGGTAGTGGTCTTGCCGTTTGATCCGGTGATGCAGATCTTCTTCGCAGTGTCATAGCGGCCTGCGAACTCGATCTCCGAGATGATGTGGGTGCCATTGCCCTCAAGCTTCTTTACGATAGGGGCAGTGGCTGGGATGCCAGGGCTCTTCACCACCTCATCCGCGTTAAGGATGAGCTCCTCGCTATGCTGACCCTGCTCAAATGGAATGTCCCATTTGCGCAGCATATCTGCATAATGATCTGCGATCTTTCCCCTGTCTGAGAGGAATACATCAAAACCCTTGACCTTTGCGAGCACGGCAGCTCCTACGCCGCTCTCTGCTCCACCGAGTACTACGATGCGTGACATATCTATATCTTTTATCTAATTTTCAACAATGCCAATGTGGCTACCGCCAGGATGAGACCGATGAGCCAGAATCGAGCTACTATCTTCGACTCAGGGATGGCCCTTGCAGGTCCCTTGATGAGAGCAGGGATGCCCTCCTTCTGGAAATGGTGATGGATAGGGGTCATCTTGAACACCCTTTTGCCCTCGCCATACTTCTTCTTTGTGTACTTGAAGTAGAATCTCTGGATGAGCACCGATGCGCTCTCCACGAGGAAGATTCCACAGAGGATAGGGAGAAGGAGCTCCTTTCTGATGAGGATGGCGCTCACGCCAATGATACCGCCGATAGTGAGGCTTCCGGTGTCTCCCATGAATACCTGGGCAGGGAAGGAATTGTACCAGAGGAAGCCAATCAGCGAGCCTACGAAGGCTGACATGAATATGGCTACCTCACCAGTGCCAGGTATGTACATTATGTTCAGATAGCTGGAATCTACTAGGTTACCTCCCAGCCATGCCAGTATACCTATGACCACTCCCACGATAGCTGAAGTGCCTGCAGACAGGCCGTCAAGTCCGTCTGTGAGATTCGCTCCGTTTGAGCAGGCCATGATGACGAGTACAATCATGAGCACGTAGATGGCCCATTTGCAGTACCAGCCCCATGTGCCCTTGAAAGGGGAGAGCCACTTGTAGTCGAACTCGTGTGACTTCACGAAAGGAATGGTGGTCTTTGTACTCTTCACCACGTCCTCCTTATGCCATACATTCTCCACGAGGAGCTCTGAATCCACGTTGAGTGAGTCCCTGCTCTGGGTTACCTCTGCGGTGGTCTGTACATCCTCTCTTACCACGATGTTTGGGTTGAAGCATACGATGAGACCGATTCCGAGGCCAAGAAGGAGCTGTGATGCGAGCTTGCCTTTCTCGCTGAGTCCTTCCTTGTTATGCTTGAAGACCTTGATGTAGTCGTCTGCAAATCCGAGCGCGCCACACCAGATGGTGGTCATGAGGAGTATCCTTACATAGATGTTTGTGAGGTTGCAGGTCATCAGCACACCTACGAGGATGGAAAGGATGATGATGACTCCTCCCATGGTAGGAGTGCCTTTCTTGCTCATCTGTCCCTCCAGACCCAGGTCGCGTATGGTCTCTCCGATCTGCTTCTTCTGCAGGAACTGGATGATCTTCTTTCCTGCGAAGAGGGTGGTGAGCATGCTTATGGTGAAGGCGAGCATGGCTCTGAATGACAGGTAGGTCATCAGGCCCTGTCCTGGGATATCGTACTGCTTAAGAGCTTCAAAAAGATGGTAAAGCATTTCCTACTGGATATTAATGGTCTTGAATACTTCGTCTACTACTTCTCTCTCATCGAAATGGTGTACTTCCTTTCCGATGATCTGATATGTCTCATGTCCCTTTCCGGCAAGCAGGATGGTTGCTCCTGCAGGGGCGAACATGATGGCTGTGCGGATGGCTTCCCTGCGGTCGGCGATGAAGATGCTCTTCGAGAGTCCTTCGGCGTCGAAGCCCTTGCGGATGTCTTCCATAATGTCTTCCGTGCGCTCGGTGCGGCTGTTGTCCGATGTCACTATGATCCTGTCGCACCACTGCTGTGCGACAGCGGCCATCTCAGGTCGCTTGGTCTTGTCTCTGTCGCCGCCGCAGCCGAACACGCACATGAGGTGCTTCTCAGGAGCGATGTCGCGCAGGGTCTTGAGCACGTTCTCCATAGCATCCGGCGTGTGAGCGTAGTCGATGATGACCGAGAGGCCTCTTGGGCCTCGGAGGTTCTCGAGACGGCCAGGCGCAGACTCCAGCCTGCTGAGGGCGATGAGAGCTTCCTCCTGCTCCGCTCCCACCTCCAGGGCTGTGCTGTAGATGGCGAGGAGGTTATATGCGTTGTGCAGGCCAATGAGTCTGCTCCAGACCTCCATGCCGTCTATCTTCAGAAGCATGCCGTCGAAGCTCTCCTCCATCACGCGACAGTTATGGTCTGCGATGCTCTTGAGCGAGTAAGTCACTACGCGTGCGGCGGTGTTCTGCACCATCACCATGCCGTTTCTGTCGTCGATGTTTGTGATGGCCACGGCATCGGAAGGGAGCGAGTCGAAGAATGCTTTCTTGCATCTGAGGTACTCCGCGAAGGTGCCGTGGTAGTCGAGGTGGTCGTGGGTGAGGTTTGAGAAGATACCCACCTTGAAGCGGAGCGCTGCCACTCTCTCCTGCTCGACGCCGATGGAGCTGACTTCCATGAAGCAGTACTCGCATCCAGCCTCCACCATCTCTGCCATGAGGGAGTTGATGGTGATAGGGTCAGCGGTGGTGTTTGCGGTCTCGGTGCGCTTCGTGCCCACATAATTTGCTATCGTAGAGAGCAGTCCGCAGTTGTATCCCAGGTTCATGAACATCTTGTAGAGCAATGTCACCGTGGTGGTCTTTCCATTGGTACCGGTGATGCCCACAAGTGTGAGGTTCTGTGAAGGGTGGCCGTAGAAGCTGTCAGCACAGATGGCAAGTCCCTTCCTGTCGGCAGAGACGACGCCGGCTGCACCGGCTGCGAGCGCTGCGTCGATGAAATCGTGTCCATCGACTGCGCAGCCCTTTACTGCTATGAACAGCGATCCTGCAGTGGCTTTCCTTGAGTCGCTGCAGATCGAGGTGATCTCTGTGTCGGCGCATCCATGGAGGATTATCGCGCCGCTTCCTGCTATGATGTTCTCTAGTCTCATTTCAATGTAATCTTGATGGCGGTCCCAGGCTTAGCCTCGGTTCCTGCGCTGATACTCTGTGCCGCTACGTGTCCCACGCCTTCGAATACACATGTATATCCTGCATTCTCGATGGCGTAGATGGCGTCCTTGAGTCCAAGTCCTTTGACATCAGGCACTATTCCTGACTCTCCCTCCGCAGGCCTGCTGCTCATGGTAGGAACTCCGCCTGTCTGCTTCAGGTCCTCTCTCCAGTATGGGTCGATGGAGCAGAGTCCGTTCACGACCTTCTTCACGGTGATGGCAGGCTTGCTTCCGCCGTAGTATACTGTCCTTGTCAAACCCGTATATACTGTCACGAGCATGGTGTACTTCGGATTCTCGGCAGGGAAGAAACCTACGTAAGTACCTGTGTATTTTCTTCTTCCGTCTGTATCTGTATCCATTCCGGCCCTGGTCTTTGAATCCTCTTTCGTGAGGGTTCCGCGGGCGGTACCCGTCTTTCCTGCCACCAGTGCCACGGCGCCCTTTACATTGCTACCTGTACCGTGCTGGGTGACGGAGATGAGGCCTCTTCTGAGCGTGTCTGCTGTAGCTTTCTTGCAGATGCTGGCATTCAGCACCCTTGGACCTCTCTTCTCCACGACTCTTCCTTCGCTCTCGAACGACTCCACCAGATAGGGCATCATCATCTTTCCTCCATTTGCAATGGCATTGTAGAAGGTGATGATGTGGAGAGGTGTCTGCTGCATCGAGTAGCCGTATGCGGTGGTTCCGAGGTCTGTCGGTACCCAGCCGGCCTGGTCCTTGGTCCTGAGTCTTCCTCCTGCCATGCCCTCGAGGTCGAAGTCGGCGTATGTCTCTCCGAACTTATATCTATATAGGTGGTCGTAGAACTTCTCAGGCTCCTGGCGGTAGTTGTTCATCGCTAGGTACGCAAACACATAGTTTGATGAGATCTCCAGTCCGTGAAGTATGCTGATGTCGCTTCTCTTCGTCGATCTCTCGTAGTCGCCGATGTGGTCGTCGGTAGGGAGGTTCTGTATCCTTCCGTGATTTGTCGGGATGGTCTTGTCTAGCGTGGTCACATAACCATCCTCGATGCAGTTCATGAGGGTCGCGAGCTTGAATACCGATCCTGGGTTGTCTGCGTGGGCTACAGCGTAGTTATATGTCTCTCCGAGGCGGCCGTGCTCATCTCTCTTCAGGTTCACCATGGCCCTGATGGCGCCAGTCTCCACTTCCATGACGATGGCTACGCCGCCGACGATGAGCGAGTCTGTGCCAATGGTCTCCCTGAGTGCCCTGTCAGTTATGTCCTGAAGGTCAATGTCTATGGTAGTCCTAAGGTCAAGACCATCGCTTGACTCCACCCTTGTGCTGTCGTTGTCTGTGACCTTCATCTTGCGGTCAGTGTGCCTGATCCATCTCCAGCCTCTCTGTCCGCGAAGTGTGGCGTCGAACTTTCCCTCGAGACCCTTGTACTTGTCTTCCTTGGTGTATCCGATGACTGTGCGGCCAAGGCTTCCGTAAGGATACTGTCTGTCGAGATTCTCTTCCACTATGATGCCTCCTTTGTTCTTTCCCTGATTGAAAAGAGGAAGTTTCTTTATCTGCTGAAGGGTGGTGTAGTCGATGTTCTTTCCCAGTTCCTTATGCATTCTCGCAGGGGTGCTCTCCTTGTATCTTGCCTCCCTTATCATCTTATAGAAGTCGTCGCTGCTCTTTCCTGGGAAGAACTTCGGAAGCTCGTTGCAGAGCGCCCTGGCGCTGTCGATCCATTCCTGCTCCATCTTTGCGCCCTTCTCGCCTTTTTCCTTGAACTCCTTGTATCTGACAGTACAGTCCATGAAGATGCTGTAGTTTGGCACTGAGGTGGCAAGAAGCCTTCCATCGCTGGAGAGGATGGCGCCTCGGTGCGGCTCGATATAGTCCTTGGATGGCTTCGCCTTCACGATGCTTTCTATCCTGTCGTCCATGTCGTATGCCACCTGGAGGTAGACCAGTCGATACGTGAGGAAAGCTGCCGCCAGAAGCAGCAGTGTGTACACGACAGACAGGCCTTTAGCTATGCCGTCTCGTTCCTTGTTCTCTTTCCTTGCCATATCACTTTACCAGTCTTACTGCGGGTTTCTCAGGCTCCTTGAGGCCTGAACCCTTCTCCTGCAGCATGTTCGCGATGCTGCTCCTTCTATATAGGCTCTTCAGCTCATACTCCTTGGAGGACTTGATGACCTGAAGCTCCCTTATCTCTGCACTGTTCTTCTCCACTCTCGACAGAGCGCTGTCCACTACGATCCTATAGCCGATGATCATGGCGCAGAGCGCAAATGCCCACGCTATGTGCATGAAGTACTTTCCTGCATTCAGCTTGAGCAGGAGCTCGCCCTTCATCACCGCCTTGATGGCGTTAACTATGGTCTTTATTACGCTCTTGAAGTCCATCTTATTCCTCCTCGGTCTTTTCTGCCACGCGAAGCTTGGCGCTTCTGGCCCTTGTGTTTGTCGCGATCTCGCTCTCCTGAGGCAGGATAGGCTTCCTGTTTACAGCCTCGAGAGGGGTCTTGCATCTTCCAAATACATCCTTTACTATCACTCCGTCCACATTTCCAGACTTGATGAAGTTCTTCACCATCCTGTCCTCGAGTGAGTGGTAGGTGATGACTACGAGCTTTCCGCCTGGGCGGAGGCTTGCTGCAGCGCCTTCGAGGAACTTCTCGAGCGAACGCATCTCCTGGTTCACCTCGATGCGGAGTGCCTGGTATACCTTCGCGAGATACTTGTGCTCTGCAAATGATGGAAGCACAGGCTTCAGCGCCTCGCTGAGCTGGCCGGTAGTGGTGATCTCGCCCTTCGAGCGTGCGCTCACGATGAGGGACGCCACTTTTCTGGCGTTATCCACCTCACCGTAGATCCTCATTATGCGCTCTAGCTCCTCCTGCTCGTAGGTGTTCACTACGGTGGCGGCAGACACCTCTGCTTCGGTGTTCATCCTCATGTCGAGTGGCGCATCGTATCTGAACGAGAAGCCTCTGTCGGCAGTGTCGAACTGGTGGGACGACACTCCGAGGTCGGCGAGTATGCCGTCCACACCGTACTCCCGGAAATCGCGTGTGGCCTTGTGGGCCTCCAGGAGCACGTAATTGTGGACGAATCTGAAATTATTATGAATCAATGTGAGTCGTGGGTCGTCGATCCTGTTCGCGATAGCGTCGCTGTCGCGGTCGAATGCGATGAGCCTTCCGTTCTCGCCGAGGCGGGAAAGGATTTCTGCTGAGTGGCCACCGCCACCGAAGGTGGCATCTACATAGATGCCCTGTGGGTCTGAAATGAGTGCGCTTACGCTCTCGTCAAGAAGAACGGGATTGTGATATTCTGACATTCTGATAGCCTCCTACCTGGATTCAGGCAGCTTCTCGGCTATCGCTACGAACTCGTCGTTTGAGAGGGCAGAGGCTTCGAATTTCTCCTTTGCCCAGATTTCGATCTTGTAGTCGTTGCCTGAGAAAACCACTTCTTTTGTTACACCGATCATGTCAAGGAGTGTCTTGGAGATGCTGATACGTCCGAACTTAGGGTCAGGTGTGACCACGTCACGGTTACGCATATACTCTCTCCAGAACTTCGCGTGATCGGGATTGAAGATGTTCAGGCGGTTCCGGACCGCCTCGGACTGCTTCTCCCAAGCTTCGAAGGTGTACATCTCGAGGCAGTCCTCGAAGAGATCCTTCTTCACAACGAACCTGGTATCACTTCCTTCAGGCAGCATGCCCTTGAGCGGCGAAGGGAATACGAGCCTCCCTTTGTCGTCCAATTTGGCGGTATATGTGCCGATGAAAGTAGTCATACAAATTAAATTTTCACGCGATTGACACAAAGGTAGCAATTATTTTCCATTTTCTTCCACTCGCTTCCAAATTTTTCCACAATTTTATCAACAATTTTTCTCGCAAGAATGATTATCTTTGTATCGCACAATCACAAATGACCAATCAAATGACAGAGAATCATAACAAGAATCTCACTCCGGAGCTTAAGGCGCGCCTTCGTCGCCTTAAGCATCTGGCTCTAGACATGGATGGCACCATCTATCTGGGATCGAATCTCTTCCCATTTACCATCGATTTCCTGGACTCCATGAAGAACGCGGGGATAGGCTATTCCTTCCTCACGAACAACCCCACAAAGTCCGTGTCCGACTATCTGGCGAAGCTCGCCGGAATGGGCATCCATGCGGATGAGGGAAACATGTACACCACATCGCTTGCTGCGATAGACTTTATCAAGCGTACTTACCCTGAGGCGAAGAGGCTCTTCATGCTCGGTACTCCCAGCATGATCTCTCAGTTCGAGAAAGCTGGCTTCGAGTCCTGCGCTGACGATCCGAATGACAGACCAGATGCATTGGTGGTGGCATTCGACACCACTCTGGTGTACTCGCGCCTCTGTCGCGCCGCATGGTGGGCTTCGCAGGGCATTCCGTACGTGGCGACAAATCCTGACAGGGTCTGTCCTACGGACCAACCGGTGGTGCTTGTGGACTGCGGCTCGCTGCAGAAGTGCATTGAGCATGCTACAGGCCGTAAGCCTGATATCGTGCTCGGCAAGCCAGATCCTACCATGCTCGATGGCATCCGTCTCCGTCATGGACTGGACCCTTCAGAGATAGCTATGATAGGTGACCGCATCTACACTGATACTGCGATGGCGCACAATGCCGGTGCTTTCGGAGTGCTCGTGCTCTCGGGAGAGACTCTTCTTGAGACAGCAGAGAAGGTGGCCGCCGACGTGGCTGTGAACCCAGATCCTGAGTTTTTCCCACCAGATCTTATCGTTCGTGACATCAAGGAGCTCGGCGAACTCATCCTCGAGGCTCACAAGGACTAGGCTACATATCCTCGTCTATACATCAAAACTTATAAATCTCATCCGGCCCCTCTGTTTTGAAGGGTCGGATTTGTTTTGTTTGTGTAAATTGGTGCCATGAAAATCAAGGATATGTGTGATGTGGAGCGCCCGAGGGAGAAGCTCCTCAGAAGGGGAGCGGAAGCGCTCAGTGATGGAGAACTGCTGGCGATCTTCATCGTGTCGGGAACGGCTGGCTGCAGCGCGCTGGAGTCTGCCCAGCGCCTCCTTGTGGAGGCTGGAGGCAGCCTGGCCGCGCTTGCCGGCATGGACAGGAAGAGGCTGATGAGCGTGCCCGGAGTGGCCGAGGGCCGCGCGGCCACGCTGCTCGCCGCCTTCGAGCTTGGGCGACGTTTCGTGGGAGAGGCGTATCGGTATGAGAGGACGGCGATAACTTCGCCCAAGCAGGTCTATCTTCACATGATTCCCAGCCTGAAGGGCCTCGACCACGAGGAGTGCTGGGTCATGCTTCTGAACAAGTCCCGGTTCGTGATAGATACAGTGAGGGTGTCGGTCGGCGCAGAGGATGCCACTCTCATCGATTCGCGCATCATTGTGAGGCTTGCTCTCGACAGGCGAGCGGCGCATGTGGTGCTCGTGCATAATCACCCGTCGGGAAACCCGGTGCCTAGCATGGCGGACATAAGAGAAACCGAGAGCCTGAAAGAGGCCCTCGGTACCTGTGGATTATGTCTTATGGATCATGTCGTGATCTGTGATGACTGCTTCTATAGTTTCGACAGCGAAGAGACTGCTATATCTCCTTTCTCATCCTCGCCTTAGGGATGCCGAGCTGGTCGCGGTACTTCGCGATGGTGCGTCGTGCTACCTTGTATCCTCGCGATGTGAGCTCGCTCACCAGCTGGTCGTCGGTGAGAGGCTTTGACTTGTTTTCCTTCTCCACGCAGTCTGACAGAATCTTTTTCAGCTCTCTGGTGGATACTTCCTCTCCACTCTGATTCTCAAGTCCTTCCGAGAAGAAATACTTGAGAGGGAAGATGCCGAAATGTGTCTCGATGTACTTCGAGTTCACTACTCTGGAGATGGTGGAGATGTCAAATCCGGTGATCTCCGCGATGTCCTTCAGGACCATTGGCCTCAGCTCTTCCTCGTTCCCTTCCACGAAGTAGTCGCGCTGGAAGTCGAGGATAGCCTTCATGGTGCTCTCCAGGGTGTTGTTTCTCTGCTTGATGGCTTCGACAAACCACTTCGCCGAGTCTATCTTCTGCTTGATGAATGTGGCCGTCTCCCTCTGGGCTCTGTTTGATGAACCCTTTGACTTCTCCAGCATCTCTGCATACATCGGCTTGACGCGGATTTCTGGAACATACGCCCTAGGCATGGTGAGCTCGAACTCGCCTTCGCTGTAGTTCAGCCTGAAGTCTGGCACTACCTGCTGTGCCCTGTCGTTGTATGAGTCGTCGAACTGTCCTCCTGGAGCTGGGTTGAGCTTGCTGATCTTCTCGATGGCTGGTCTCAGCTCATCTTTGGTGAGGCCGTACTTGGACATGATCCTCTGGAAGTGCTTGCTGATGAGGTCGTCGTAGCATTCTGCCACTATTCTGGCGGCGAGAAGCGTCTCAGGCGTCTTCTTCATCCTCTTGAGCTGAAGCAGCAGGCACTCTCTCATGTCCCTGGCTCCCACTCCCGCTGGGTCGAAGTCCTGGATGAGGCTGAGTATGTATGAGACTTCCTCATAGTCTGTCTCTATGGCAGACTTGAATGCAAGGTCGTCCACTATGGAGTCCAGGTCCCTGCGCAGGTACCCGTCATCGTCAATGCTGTAGATGATGAAGCGGCCGATGGCCATCTGCTGATGGTTGAGATGGCAGAATCCTAGCTGGTTCAGAAGGGTCTGTGCGAAGCTTTCCTTGACGGAGAATGTGTTGTACTCAGGTCTCTCGTCCTTTCCCCAGTTGCTGACCTTCAGCTTGTATGCAGGGATGGAGTCGTCGTCCTTAAGCTCGTCAAGTGAGATGTCGCGAGGCTCGTCGTCCTCGTCGCTGCGCTCTACAGGGGTGTCGTCAAGGACAGGGTTGTCGTCAAGCTCACTTTTGATGCGCTGCTCCAGTTCCTGGATAGGCTGCTCAATGAGCTTGATGGTCTGAATCTGCAGAGGCGAGAGTTTCTGGGTCTGCTTCTGTTCCAGTCCAAGTCCTTGTTTCATGTTCTCGGTGTGATTAGTTCGAAACCGCTGGGTAATCTATCTTTTCCTTCACTATGAATGATGAAGGGAATTCGTACTTAATGGCATTCAGCAGCTTGAGGGCCTCTGACTTGGTCCTGAAGTTACCTACAGTGACCTTGTGGAAAGGGCTTGAGAATGTCTTGTATGCCGCGATGCCTGGATACTTCGCCTTGAAGGATGCCATGGCAGCCTGGGATGCCTCACGTGCTCCCTGCTTGTTGTCGAAATAGATACGTACCCTGTATCCATTTATGGTCTTTCCCTTCTCCTTTACGGCTGTGTTGAAGGCTCTCTCCACTTCCTTGGACTGATGTACGGTCACTGTCGCTTCGCCCGTAGATGGCATGATCTTGAAGATGTCCTTGCCGATAAGGGTGGAGTCTACCTGAGCCTCCTCTGCGTTCTGAGCGCTGGCGTTTATGGAACCAAGGCCCAGCATGAGGGCCGCTGTGAATATAAGTGCAACTATCTTTTTCATTCTAGACTAGATTTTCAAGTTCTGTAAGGTCGATTTCATCCATGGCGAGTCCTGCGGCTTCGAGCAGCGAGTTCACGCTTATGTCCTTGAAGTGAAGCGTCGGGCCCATGCCCCACAGGAACTTGATGGCCACATCTACATCTACAGTGAAGCCTTCGAAGTCTTTCGTCCTCGCCAGGTTCGCCACGCTTATGAGGCCGATGCCCTTCGCAATGGTGCCGGTACATGGCACGCTGCAGGTCTGCATCCTTCTAGGGGCGACCTTGACTGGACCCGCATCGAAGTATGCGAAGTCCTGGCCATCCCTTTTCACGGTGATGCCCAGGTTCTTGATGGTGAACCTGATGGTAGGGTTCGTGACGCCGAGTGCAAGTGTGGCGTCCAAGCTCTTGAGTCCATTCAATGAGACAGACTGAACCTCGCAGGAGTTTATGGAGAAGTCCTTGACTTTTCCGCAACTGCTGCAGAGTACTGCCATGATGGCAATGGTGATGATGAGTAAACTTTTCTTCATACGTACTTGTTCACAAAGATACAAAAAATCCCTATCTTTGTTAGAGCTTTCGGCGGATTCTTGCTACAATATTTGTACCACCGACGCGGGTGTTTTATTTAAGTGTTTGATACTATGCAAGTTAATACCTTGAAAAAAGTTTATATCGAGACATACGGCTGTCAGATGAATGTGAATGACACCGAGGTTATATTCTCACTTCTGTCAAAGCATGGCTATGAGCGCACCGAGTCTATGGACGAGGCTGACGTCATCATGGCAAACACCTGCTCGGTCAGGGATAACGCAGAGCAGCGCATCTGGGGCCGCATCGATCAGTTCAACCTTCAGAAGCGCAAGCGTGAGGGCGTGCTCATTGGCATCCTTGGCTGTATGGCCGAGCGCCTGAAGGACCAGCTCCTGGATACCCACAAGGTGGATATCGTCGCAGGTCCTGACGCGTACCGCTCCCTTCCGGAGCTTCTCGCTGCCGCGGCGCCCGACCATCCTCAGATAAATGTGATGCTCTCGCGTGAGGAGACGTATGCTGATGTGAACCCTGTCCGCATCGACAAGAACGGCGTGTCGGCCTTCATCTCCATCATGAGGGGATGTAACAATGTTTGCTCATATTGTGTGGTACCTTACACCAGAGGCGCAGAGAGAAGCCGTGACGCCCACACCATCGTGCGCGAGGCTTGCGACTGCTTCGAGAAGGGTTACAAGGAGGTCACGCTTCTCGGTCAGAACGTGGATTCATATCATTGGAAGACCGAGACTGAGGATGTGACATTCGCCCAGCTTCTGGAGATGGTGGCGCAGGTGAGTCCCGACCTTAGAGTGAGATTCTCGACCTCGAATCCTCAGGATTTCTCGGACGAGAGCATTGCCGTGATGGCTAAATATGAGAATATCTGCAACCACATCCATTTCCCAGTGCAGTCTGGCTCGAACAGGATGCTTGAGAAGATGCGTCGTCGCTATACCAGGGAGTGGTATCTGGAGAGGGTCGCGAAGATACGCGAGGCCATTCCTGATTGTGGCCTTACCACAGACGTGATCGCCGGCTTCTGCTCGGAGACGGAGGAAGATCACCAGGATACGCTCAGCCTCTTCGATGAGGTGTGCTTCGATACAGCCTTCATGTTCTACTACTCAGAGCGCCCAGGCACACTCGCTGCGCGCAATTATCCCGATGACGTAGACATTGAGACTAAGACCCGTCGCCTGAACGAGATCATTGCCCTTCAGAACAGAAAGAGCCTCGAGAGCTACAAGAAGGATATCGGCAAGACTTTCAAGGTTCTCGTGGAAGGCCCATCAAAGAAGAACCCAGAGGAACTCTGTGGTCGCGCGTCGAACAACAAGATGTGCGTATTCCCTGACACGATTCACCAGAAAGGCGACTACGTGGAGGTGGAAGTCGTCGACTGTACCTCCGCTACGCTGCTGTGTAGATTAAAAGCATAGCTAGTCCTTCTTCTGCACATTTGCCTCCCGATATTCGTGAGGTGATATCCCTACATGGCGTTTGAAAAACCTCGTGAAATTTGAGGGGTCTTCGAATCCTAGATCAAGACTAATTAATGATATCGGATCTTGTGTGAGAAGAAGGCGTGACTGAATCTTTTGGATCATCCTTTCGTTTGCTAACTGTCGAAAAGTCTTCCCGAAACTGTTTTTTACGAGTTTATTAATATAGTATGGTGTAACCAGAAGCTCGTGTGAAATGATGTTGATGTCTAAGTCTTTGCAAGCAAAACGAGTTATCGTATCCAGTACCTTAAGTTCAAAATTGAAATTCCCAAGTAGGTCGTTATAATAAATGGCAAAGAAGCCTCTGCATGATGTTGTGAACGCTTCATAACTGGCAAATCCGGATTCTATGATATCTATGGTTGTATTTCGTATGTTTGTCAGTAGATTAATGTGTTTCTGATCGAGCAGAAGTACGTTGCATTTTTTTATACTTTTCGCGAGACGCTCGGCGAATACACCTAGGCTGTGTTCGTGAAATTCCTTCGTTGTTACAAGTGCCCACCCGTCCCAGTCTTTGCTTACGTGAGAAAGACTGTCAAGTGACTGTTGTGGGAGCACTACCAATTGCGAACCTGAAGACAAAAGGCTCTTTTCCCATCACTTTCTTCACGACATGTGCCAGAAGTGCAAATGATAGATAGGAAGAAATCAAGGACAGCGGGAGCTACTTGTGCATCTTCTGGATGAAAGTGTGTGATGACGGCAAACATGCCATTAAACACATGTTTATTCTCTTCGCTAAACTGTGATAGGAATGAATCGAAGGAGAGCATACTCTAAACCATTAAAAATGACAACAAGTGACTAATAATTGATAAGTATCGGTATGTGAAGTGTTGATACCTTTGCAAAGGTACAAAAAAACTGATTAATCACTCTAACTCACAAGCGAATGAAACCAACTAAACTATCAATCGCATTACTTGCGATCTCGACGGTATTGATGTCTCTTGCTCCTGCATTTGCAGTTTATCCTTTTACCACAAGCATATTGTCGGTGGTGCTGAAAAGAGATGAGTCGAAAAAGATAAGACCTCTTGAGATAGTGACACTTGTCCTGCTGATAATTGTTTTGGGAATCATTATTATCTATGCTAATAAGTTTCTAGAGGGCTGGGGGTTGAAATAGACAAAGAAAGAAGGCGACTAATAAGTGATTATTGGTCGCCTTCTTTTTGCACCCCTAGCCCTAGCTCGGAGGGTGCCGCAGGTGCGGCAGCCCCCTCTCCGCACCTGGAGCCGGTGCTACGAGGGTCTGGAGGTGTGAATGGCTATTTTATGAATGCTATCACCTCACCCTTCGCGACATCCTTGCCTTGGGCTGCTGGGGTGTAGATGATGCGGCCACTGTCAGAAGGTATGATTTCTTCCATGCCGTAATAGGTCTGGACATATCCAATAGGCTGTCCTGC
>JAKSJL010000109.1 GCA_024398295.1 Bacteroidales bacterium | reverse complement strand
CCCACGCTGGTGAAGAAGCTGCTCTCCTCTGGCAATGTTCCCGAGTCGCTGACCACGGCGAACGCGTTCATCTGAAGGCAATTGTAGTCGTGGAAGCCGAGCGGCTCATGCTGGATCACGCGAGGATCGAGCTGGAAGCCACTGGCCGCGAGGCGGTTACGGCTGCGTGGATGGCAGCTGTAGAGGATAGGCATGTCATATTTCTGTGCCATTGCATTTATGGCATTGAAAAGGCTGAGGAAGTTCTTCTCCGTGTCAATGTTCTCCTCCCTGTGCGCGCTGAGCAGGATGTACTTGCCCTTCTGAAGGCCCAGGCGCTCATGCACGTCGGACGCCTCGATGTCTGGAAGGTTCCTGTGCAGGACCTCCGCCATCGGGCTGCCGGTCACGTATGTGCGCTCCTTCGGCAGGCCGCAGTCAGCGAGGTAGCGTCTAGCATGCTCGCTGTACGCCATGTTCACGTCGGAGATGATGTCGACGATACGGCGGTTCGTCTCCTCTGGCAGGCACTCGTCCTTGCAGCGGTTGCCGGCCTCCATGTGGAAGATAGGGATATGCAGACGCTTCGCTCCAATCACGCTGAGGCAGCTGTTTGTGTCGCCCAGCACAAGGACGGCGTCCGGCTGAGTCGCCACGAAGAGCTTGTAGCTGCAGTTTATGATGTTTCCGCAGGTGGCGCCGAGGTCATCGCCCACAGCGTCCATGTAGACCTCCGGCTCTGCGAGCTTCAGGTCACGGAAAAATATGCCATTCAGGTTGTAGTCATAATTCTGGCCGGTGTGGGCCAGGATGACGTCGAAGTACCTACGGCACTTGTCAATTACAGCGGCTAGCCTGATAATCTCGGGACGAGTCCCGACAATGATGATGAGCTTCAGCTTTCCATTGTTCTGGAAATGCACATCGCTGTAGTCGTATTTCGGAGTCTTTTCCATAAGCGTTTATTTGACTGGATCGAAGTAGGTGTCTGGCCTGCCAGGATCGAAGGATTCATTGGCATACATCACAGTCACAAGGTCCTGCGAGTCGCTGAGGTTGATGATGTTGTGCGTGTAGCCAGGGAGCATGTGGACAGCCTGGATGCGCTCGCCAGACACTTCATACTCAAGCACTTCGTCGGTGCCCTCCTTGCGAAGCTGTATGAGGCCGTGGCCGCTGACGACGATGAAGAGCTCCCACTTGGTGTGATGCCAATGCTGCCCTTTCGTGATGCCGGGCTTGCTGATGTTGATGCTCACCTGGCCACAGTCCAGCGTGCGCACCAGCTCCGTGAAGGACCCGCGCTCGTCGACATTCATCTTCAGGTCATAGGCGACCTTCTCTTTCGGCAGGTAGCTCAGGAATGTGCTGTAGAGCTTCTTCTCAAGGCTTCCAGAAGGGATGCGCGGGATGACGAGAGTCCTTGGCTGCTCAGCAAACGACTGAATGATATTCACGAGTTCTCCTAGGGTAACTTTATGAGTCACAGGACAGTAGCAGTACTGTCCATGCTTCAGAGGCAGCACACCCATGCCGTCGTAGTCACAGCGATGTTCCTCACCCTTGAGCGCTGAGATCATCTCATCCACGAGGTCGTCGATATAGAGAAGCTCCAAGTCGACAGAAGGGTCATTCACCGTGATAGGCAGGTCATTGGCAATGTTGTGGCAGAATGTGGCAACCACGCTGTTGTAGTTCGGGCGGCACCATTTCCCGAAGAGGTTTGGGAAGCGATAGACGAGCACCTTGGCACCCGTATCCTCGCCATATCTGAAGAATAGCTCCTCGCCAGCTTTCTTGCTCCTTCCGTACTCAGAATCCCCGAAGCGGCCAGTCAGTGATGCCTGAATGGATGATGAAAGCATTACAGGACAAGTGTTTCCACACTCCATGAGGGTATCGAGAAGGGTAGAAGCGAAGCCATAGTTTCCACTCATGAACTCGCTGGTATCCTTAGGGCGATTCACGCCTGCGAGGTTGAAGACGAAGTCAGCCTCCTTGCAGTAAGCCTTCAGTTCATCCAGCGTGCTGTCCACGTCATATTCAAACACTTCATTCACGACAATGTCGCCGTACCAGCGTGCCTTGCCGTCCCTGATGTTTCGAAGCTGGGCGCATAGATTCTTCCCGACAAATCCTTTCGCCCCTGTAACAAGTATTTTCATCTGTTTGATTTTTGAGAACCCAAAGGGTGCACGCGGGCATACGCCCTCGTGCGACTGAGTTCTCTGGTCCTAGACTATCCAGCACCGGTGTCCAGATATTCCTTTGTCCGCTAATCCTCGATGACCTCGAGAAACTCCGGACTTATGAACTCGGTGGCGGCCCATAGCACGCCATCCACTTCCACCAGGATCCTGCGGGATTTTTTCATCCTCACAACCCTGCCCTCAATACCCTTCAACGGGCCTTCGAGCACACGAACTCGCGCGCCAAGTGTGACCTGAGGTTTCTCAGTCATGACTATCGGCAGCTCAACCACTCGACAGACAGCCATGAAATCCTCCATCGCTTTCTTCTTGACGACAACCGGTTTCCCAGTGGTCCTGTCCCAGATAAAGGCCAAGTACTGTCCACCAGAATGGAAATGCATGAAATCATCCAGCACTTCACGGGTGGTCAGCAAGAACAGAAGCCCATTTACCGGCGGTACGAAACAGCTCTCCAAAGGCACTGCGCATTGGCTGAGCAGCGCGACCATCTTCTGAGCTTTGACGTACTTCACCCTCAGGGCGAACCATTCTCTTTCGGCCATAATATCTAAAGCGGAAATACAAATATAGTCAAACTCTAGCGAAACACCAAGCATAGCTTGGAGTGCTGATTGATATTTATACGACACTCAACATATACAAACTTGTATTTTAAGCACTTACACTATACTACTTAAATCAATACTATAGATTCTTGAAATTCTTCACTTGAAATATACCAAATCAAAACAAATCCCACCAAACCAGCATTAATCATAAAGCAATTAACACAATACGGTTACAATTTATAATCATATCGTAACAGATTACGAAAAACTAAATATTTTAAGTAATTGAACGTCAGTAGACTGCATCTTTGTACACATAAAGAGACAGGTTTAAAACTGAAACGATAAAATGAAAATATATGGCTGAAGTGTTAGTGAAAAACATTAGTTTTGTATCTATATAATCTATATTGAAATGAATTTGAAGAAACTATTATGGATGGCAGGTCTGCTTCTGACCCTGTTCAGCATGGACGCTTTCGCCCAGAAGACCTCCACCATAATCGGTGTCGTCGTGGACGAGATGGACGAACCGATGCCAGGCGTATTTGTGTTTGACGCCGCGAACAAAGGCGGAGGCACAATGACTTCAGACAAAGGAAGCTATAGGATCACTGTCAGCAGCAGCTGCAAGAACCTCACTTTTGAGATCATGGGATACAAGACCCAGGTCGTATCAGTCAACGACGCGACCATCGTAAAGCTTGTACCTGATTCAGAGATGCTTCAGGACGTAGTCGTTACAGGTATCTACACCCGTAAGGCCGAGAGCTTCACCGGAGCCGTTCAGTCCGTCACAAACGAGGAGCTCAAGAGGGTATCAAACTCAAACCTCTTCCAGTCTCTCCAGACCCTGGACCCTTCACTCATGGTCTTCGATAACCTTTCACAGGGTTCGAACCCGAATGCAGTGGCTTCCATGCAGCTGCGAGGAGCATCATCGTTCGCAAGCGAGTCTTCAGACATGAAGAACCCGAACACTCCCCTCTTCATCCTCGACGGATTCGAGGCAAGCCTCGAGAAGATTCAGGACCTCGACATGAACAGAATCGAGAGCATCACCATCCTCAAGGATGCTTCCGCGAAGGCCATCTACGGATCGAAGGCAGGAAACGGTGTCATTGTCATAGAGACAAAATCACTTCGTTCAGGGCAGACAGCCGTGAGCTATTATGGCTCCCTCCAGGTCCAGATGCCGGACCTCACTTCATATAACCTTTGTAATGCACTGGAGAAGCTCGAGATCGAGAGACGCGAAGGCTACTACGAGTCAGGAATGACATCCGGAAACGTAGCCATAAGCATTCCGGGAGCACATGCGGAGATCATGAACATCTACTATGAAAGGCTGAAGAGGGCGATGGAAGGAGAATCCACTTATTGGCTTTCCAAGCCTCTGCACACTTCGTTTGACCAGAAGCACACTCTCGAGGTGGAACTCGGCACTAAGGACCTGAAGACCATGGCCACACTCTCCTTCAAGGACACTCCAGGCGTCATGATGGGTTCTTTCCGAGATAACATTTCCGGAGACATCACCACATCATACAGACTTGGCAAATGGCAGTTCCGAAACATCATGAGTTATGCGAAGATGTGGAGCGAGGAATCGCCTTACGGCACATTCTCGGATTACACCCAGATGAACCCTTATGACAACCCGTATGACGCAAATGGAAACATAGTCAAGTCATTCTATGTAAGCGTCCTGGGCACCAAGGCCGTCACTGCTCTCAATCCTATGTATAACGCCACCATAAACACGAAGTCAAGCGACGAGTACATCGATTTCACGGACAACATGTATGTGGAGTACCAGATGTTCAAGTCG
>JAKSJL010000108.1 GCA_024398295.1 Bacteroidales bacterium | reverse complement strand
GGTCGCGTCCGGCATGGGCGGGAAATAGAGGGTTTCTCTGCCACGACCCGGATGGAATGGCGAATCCGTCGGGGCCGCGTCCGGCAAGGGAAGGAAATGGACGGCTTCTGTGCCACGACCCGGATAAAACGGCGGATCTGTCGGGGGCGCGGCAGGTGAGGAAAGGGGGCGAGCACGGGAAGGATGGGGGCCGCGGCGGGGAGTGTGGGAAGTGTCGTGGGAAATTGCTACATTTGTGGAAGAAAGAATAGACATCATGGAAAACAGATATGCCAGCAGAGTCGAGAGGCTCAGAGCCATCATGAGGCAGAGAGGATGGGACGCGGTGGTCATCACTGGGTCGGACCCTCATAGCAGCGAGTATCCGGCGCCGCGCTGGAAGTGTGTCGAGTGGATCTCAGGCTTCACGGGTGAAGCCGGAGATGTGGTCGTCACACTTGATCACGCGGGCCTCTGGACTGATACCCGGTACTTTATCCAGGCTAATAGACAGCTGGAAGGAACTGGTATTGAGCTACATAAGACTAGGGTCCCAGAGCAGGTGCTCATCCCGGAGTGGCTCTCTAAGTATTATTTTCCAGACGATGAAGTGGTGGTGGCTGTAGATGGATTATGCCAGCAGGTGAGCGCTATCAGCGAGATCGAGGAGGCTTTTGCGAGCAGAGGCGAAGCTGAGCTTCGCGTGGTGAGCGTGCCGGATCTGATGAACCTGCTCTGGAGCGACCGCCCTGCTATACCTGCGATGCCTATCATCAGCCTTGGCGCTGACCTGGTGGGCGAGAGCAGGCTGGAGAGGATCAGTTGGCTGCGCGAAAGCATTGGCCAGAAAGGATGTGATGCCATTCTGCTCACTGCGCTTGACGAGATCGCCTGGGTGCTGAATGTGAGAGGCTCGGACATTGACTATAATCCGCTTGTCATTTCTTATCTGCTCGTCACTGCCGGTGAGGTGAATTGGTACGTGAAGAAGGATGTGTTCGGGAGGTATGATTCCGATACCGCGGATACATTCGCTGAGATGGAAGATGACGGCGTGAATGTGCTCCCTTACGATGAGATAGACATTGCTCTCGCGGGGCAGACTTATTGGGAAAGGCTGCTTGTGGACCCTTCTACGCTGAATTATAGCCTCTACAGCACGCTGAAGGCCTATTCGCAGGAGGGGGCGCTGCTCGAGGCTGCTTCGCCAGTCCCTCTCAGGAAGGCGGTGAAGAATGCCGTCGAGATCGAGGGCATGAGGGAGTGCCATGTCGAGGATGGCGTGGCCATGGAGAAGTTCCTATATTGGCTTGAGACCACCCTCAGGGAGCGCCCTGTCGATGAGTGGGAGGCTTCTGAGAAACTCACCCAGCTGCGCGCGCAGATCCCTGGCTACAAGGGAGATAGCTTCGAGACCATCTCCGCTTACGGCGAGGGAGGGGCGCTGCCTCATTATGTGACTCCGAGGGCCAATGCTCCCGTCCTCCAGCCCCACGGTCTCTATCTCAATGACAGCGGAGGCCAGTTCATGAACGGCACTACAGACATCACGCGCACCGTGCCTCTGGGGCCATGCACGATGCTGGAGAAGGAAGACTATACGCTCGTGCTCAAGGCGCACATCGACCTCGCTATGGCCGTATGGCCGCGAGGCACTGCCGGCTGCCAGCTGGACGCACTCGCTCGCGGCCCGCTCTGGCGCGCCCACAGAAACTTCGGCCATGGCACAGGCCATGGCGTCGGTTTCTTCCTCGGCGTGCACGAGGGCCCTCACGACATCAGGCAGAACTTCAACAGAGTGCCTCTTGTGCCTGGCATGATCACTTCGAATGAGCCAGGCATCTATCGCGAAGGCATGCATGGAGTGCGCCACGAGAACCTCTACCTGGTGGTAGAGGACGGCTCGAACGAGTTCGCCGACTGGCTCCGTTTCGAGCCACTCACATACTGCCATTTCGATACGGCAGGCATCATCAGAGACCTACTGGATGCCGATGAGATCAAGTGGCTGAATGCTTACAATCAGAAGGTTTACGATATGATTGCCACACGCCTGACCCCTGAAGAGGCTGAATGGCTCCAGAAAAAGTGCCAGGCCATATGAAGATAGGAAATGTCGATCTAGGCGAGCGCCCAGTGCTTCTCGCTCCTATGGAGGATGTCACGGATGCGTCCTTCCGCATCCTCTGCCGTGAGCAGGGAGCTGCGATGGTGTACACGGAGTTTATCCCTTCGGACGGGCTCATACGCGATGCGGCGAAGGCCCTCGCGAAGATGAAGACCATCCCGGAGGAGGCGCCTGTAGCCATCCAGATCTATGGCAATATCCCCGAGTCCATGGTCGACGCCGCCAGGATGGCTGACCGCGCCGCTGAGGTGGCTGGCGGCTACGGCTGCGATGTCATTGACATAAACTTCGGCTGCCCGGTAAACAAGATAGCTGGTCGCGGCGCCGGCAGTGGCATGATGAGGGAGCCAGACAAGATGGTGATGATCACAAAGATGATAGTGGAGGCGGTCGGCAAGCCCGTCACGGTGAAGACCCGTCTGGGCTGGGATGAGCATTCAAAGATCATCGTGGAGCTAGCGGAGCGCCTGCAGGACGTGGGCATCAGCGCGCTGACCGTGCATGGACGCACGCGATGCCAGATGTACAAGGGCGAGGCCGACTGGACCCTTATCGGCGAGATAAAGAAGAATCCTCGCATGCATATCCCTATCATTGGCAATGGTGACGTGGCGTCC
This sequence comes from Bacteroidales bacterium, assembly GCA_024398295.1. Taxonomy (GTDB): domain Bacteria; phylum Bacteroidota; class Bacteroidia; order Bacteroidales; family UBA932; genus Cryptobacteroides. Next base: position 1,850 of record JAKSJL010000108.1, on the reverse strand, counting down.
CCAGAACGCGCTCTCGAGTGCTTCGAGCGCTATGGCGTGGACGGCATCATGGTGGGCCGCGCCTCCTTCGGGCACCCTTGGATATTCCGCGAGATCAGGCATTTCCTTGACACGGGCGAGCTGCTCGCTCCGATGAGTGTCGAGGACCGCGTGAAACTGGCCAAACGCCATCTGCAGCTTTCGCTCGCCCTGAAGGGTGACGTGCGCGGCGTCTTCGAGATGCGCCGTCACCTGTCCTGCTATTTCAAAGGCCTTCCCGACTTCAAGGATACCCGCATCAAGCTTGTCACGACCATGGATCCTGTCGAGCTTGACTCCACCCTCGACATGATAGCCGAGAAATGGGGAGGTGCGGACATCGAGACTCCAGTGGGTGTTTACGGAATCTGATTTTTTCAGTACATTTGCAGTCTATGATTGATAAGATAGTCCTTTTCCCATATTACCTCACGCTGAAGATCAGACATGCGATGTATGACCATGGCTTCATCAAGAAGCGTCATCACGTCGATGTGCCTACTGTCTGTCTCGGAAACATTACCGTGGGTGGTACAGGCAAGACTCCTCATACGGAGCTCATTCTCCGCACTCTGCTTGAGAGCGAGGAGTGGGGAGCGAAGTCGCTCGCCGTACTCTCCAGGGGCTACAAGCGCTCGTCCAAGGGCTTCCAGCAGGTGTCTGTAGATGGCTCAGCGAAGGTGTATGGAGACGAGCCTCTCCAGATAAAGAAGAAGTTCCCCGTAGTGACTGTCGCTGTCGACAAGGATAGGATTGAAGGATGTAACTTCCTCAGTCATCCCGAGACTCTCCACAGTTCTAAGAAGGGCAGGAAATGCATTGACAAGGATCTTCAGAAGGCAGATCTCGTCCTTCTCGATGATGCTTTCCAGTATAGAAGGCTCCAGGCTGATGTGAATATAGTTCTTGTGGACTATAACCGTCCTACTTTCAAGGATATGCTTCTTCCAATGGGAAGCCTCAGAGATCTTCCGGAGCGCATTCAGAAAGCTGATATCATCATCGTGTCCAAGTGTCCTCACTACCTCAGCGACTGGGAGAAGTCGTCTTTCGTGGATGCTCTGGGCCTGAAGAACTATTCGGCTGAGAAGTGCACAGCAGAGAATAAGAAGCATGTCACTCAGGGCGTGTTCTTCACGACTATAGACTATCAGCAGCCGCTCCCTGTATTCCCTACAGCCGATCCCAGATATGTCTACTCGAAGAAGCTCATCCTCTTCTCTGGCATTGCCGACGATACGACTCTTCGCTGCTTCCTCAGCGACAAGTATAGGATCATCAAGAGATTCTCTTTCCCAGACCATCACTCCTACTCCAAGGGAGATATCAAGAGCATAGCCTCATTCTCGAAGGTAAACAGCATCGCCGCTGTCGCCACCACCGAGAAGGATGCTCAGCGCGTCCTCGACTGCACAAACGTCCCAGGCTATCTCCAGGAGCGTCTCTTCTACGTGCCTATCCAGGTAGGCTTCCTCTCGGATGAGGATAAGGAGATGTTCAGGACAATGCTTATTTCGTTGATCCCCTGAAGGCCTTCCTGGCTTTCTCTGACTGGCCCCGCCATTTCCCTCGAATGGCCATCGGAACGCCAGTTTTGATGGCCGCTCACTGCTTCCCGTCGCCATCCGGCCATGATTCCCAGCTATTTCTGGCCGAACCCCACCATTTCCCTCAGATGGCCATCGGAACGCCAGTTTTGATGGCCGATCCCTGCCTCCCGCCGCCAGACGGCCATGATTCCCAGCTATTTCTGGCCGAACCCCGCCATTTTCCTCAGATGGCCATCAGAACGCCAGTTTTGATGGCCGTCTCCGGTCTCCCACCGCCATCCG
>JAKSJL010000107.1 GCA_024398295.1 Bacteroidales bacterium | reverse complement strand
CCCTTGATAAGACGGCAAAGACCGACTGCGTTGCCTGGACATCCACGAGTGAACTTGCAGTTCTTGATAGTGCCTGTCTCAAGATCGATCTCGATATCGATCTGGGAAGAGCAAACAACAGAGCTTGGGGTAGCTGTAACATAACGAACATTGTCCCTTACCTCGTCGGATATCACCTTGAAATCACTTCCAGGCTGTTCGCCATCTGTGGAGTATGGTCTCGGATTTTCAGACGCAGACAGAACTGAAGGTGCGACGATAGCAGCGGCCGTTGCCATTGCTGCATTCTTGATGAAAGATCTTCTTTCCATTGTATATTATTTTTGAATGATTACTAAAACTGCATATCCTTGCCCCTATAAAAGTCCAGTAGAGACGACTGGAAGAGATACTCGTAGCGAGCCTTGACGAGATCGGACTGAGCCGACAGATAACGATTCTTTGACTCATTGAACTCCGTTATTCCTGACTTGCCATTCTCATACTTGGCCCTTGCAAGCTCAAAGGCATCCGCAGCGCTCTTCTCTGCCACCTGGCAGCTTTCGTACTTGTTCTGAGCGCCAAGAGCATTGTAATAAGCCTGCTGAATCTCCTTGAAGAGGGATTTCTTCACATTCTCGAGCTGCAGTTCCTGGTTGTTTTTCTGCAGCTGAGCAGAACGCACCTGATTTCTCGTAGAGAAACGGTTGAAGATAGGTACGCTCAAGTTAAGACCAAGATACTGGCTGAAGTTATTCTTCGCCTGATGTCCGAAGTTATCTGATGGAAAACCAGATGAGGTATAGTAATTTGTCCCCAGACCACCGCTAAGGGAAATCGAAGGAAGATATCCACTCTTCGCGAGATCTATGTTGCGCTCAGCATACGCGAGACGCGCTTTTTCGGCCTGAATAGAAGGCTTTACCTCCACAGCCTCTGCATATATCGCCTCTGGGGTCATAAGAAGTTTTGACTCAAGTCCTTCCACAGAAGGACGAACCACACTGAACCCCTCAGGAGAAGGAAGTTCAAGAAGCTGGCTAAGATCCAGAAGTGCAAGAGAAAGGTTATTGCGGGCCTGCGTGAGCGCCAGACGGCTCTGCGCGAGCGTAGCCTCCTGCGCAGAGACCTCAGCGCGCGACGCCTTGCCATTCTGCACCATCTCATTCAGACGGGCCACCTGCATCTCGTCTATCTCTACCTGATTCTCCGCCACATCCACTATCTCCAGATCATAGATTATCTGCACATAAGCCTGAGCGACAGCGACACGGATGTCGTCCTTGGCCTTCGCCAGATCCATGGTAGAAGCCTCCAGATCCAGCTTGCTCAGTGCAATGTTATGGACTATCTGCAAGCCAGTGAAAACAGGGACATCGGAGCCAAGGCTGAAAGATGTGCTCGTGGTATTTGTATTCGCATAAGTATTGTCCGCAGTAAGTCCACGACCGAACGAGAAGTTCTGCCCAGCGCTACCGCTGAGACTTGGAAGTCGCCTGTTCTCGGCAGTGTTGACGGCTATCTCCTTACTCGCTACGGCGATACTGCTCTGCTTGATGGAGATATTGTGCTCAAGTGCATGCTCAATGCACTGCGTTAGTGACCAGGTGCGCTCCTGCGCACCGGCGGCGATGCCACAAAACAGCATCACAGTGACTACAAGACGTCTCATGACTACTCGCCTACGATTTTAGGTCCACGTACTATGTCGCCGGCCTTAAGACCTTCCTTGACCTCTATGTTGATGCCATCACTAAGGCCAGTGACGATCTTCGTACGCGCATAGCTACCATCGCCAGATTTCAGCTGTACATACACATCATCACCATCAAACTCAAGTGCACTTTCTGGCACAGAAAGCACCTGTGAGGCACTCTCAAGCACGATTTCAGCGTTTGCGCTGTAACCAGAGCGGATGGTATTCTCGCCATCCACCTTCACAGCGGCCTTGATCTCAAACTGATTTGCGCCATTCTTCTCCACTGCCTTAGGGGAGATATACTCCAAGGTAGCGTCAAATGAATAGTTCTGAAGTGCGCCAATGGTTATGACCACAGGAGTACCCTCCACCAATGATCCCACCTCGGTCTCGTCCACATTGCCATCGAATATGAGGTCCTTCATGTCCGCTACTGTAGCCACGGTAGTACCGTCATTCATGGTATTCGCCTGAATGACTGAGTTGCCGACCTTCACAGGGACATCAAGTATAAGTCCCGAGATAGTTGAACGCACGAGAGTCGAACTGGACTTGGCATTTGACTTAGAGACGCCATCACGGATCACCTCCAGAGCCTCCTGCGCCGCAGATTTCTCCTCCTTGGCCTGGTTGAGTGCCTGTTTTACCTTGTCAAACTGCTCCGCACTTATAAGCTCCTTGTCGAAGAGTGCCTTCTCACGCTCATAATCTATCTGAGCCTGCTTGAGGTTCAGTTCAGAGAGGCGTACACGGCTCTGGGCAGAGCTGAGCGAGTTCATGTCAGGAATGACCTTCAGCTTAGCTATGACCTCATTTTCCTGGACATATTCACCGGCATCCTTGTAAAGTTCGGCGATGATACCATTGATCTGAGGCTTCACATTGACCTCATTTCTAGGTATGATCTTTCCCGTAACCACGGTGGTGCGAGAAATGTCCATCACAGTAGCCTCAAGCTCCTGATATCTCACCTCCTCAGGCTTGGATTTCTTGTAGAGGAACACGAAGGTCCCGATGAACACCAGCGCTATGAGCGCCCAGCCCAAATACTTGATAATCTTTTTCATATCTAATGCTTATTCTATTCGTCTCTCATGGCATCCACTGGCTTGATCTTCATGGCTCGCATCGCTGGAGCCATTCCGGCGGCAAGGCCGAGCACTGTAAGCAGCAGAGCCGCGCCGACGGCGAGGCCGAAACTGATCTGGAATGGCGTACCATCGCCGGAAGCCATCTCCACCACCGACAGCACGCCCACGGCGAAGACTATGCTCGCAAGGCCCGAAACCATTGTCAGCAGCACACTCTCAGCCATGATCTGTGTCAGCACGTCGCGAGGCGTCGCACCTATCGCACGGCGTATGCCTATCTCTATGGTGCGTTCCTTCACAGTAACCATCATGATGTTTGACACACCAATGGCTCCGGCCAGCAGCGTGCCTAGGCCAATCAGCCAAATGAGTATGTCCACTCCATGGAAAATATTGTTAACGAGGTTGAAAAGCTCCTCGGTATTCAGCACGAAGACGGCAGACTTGTCATCGGGAGCTATGCTATGCTCCCTCGCCACTATCTGCCTGATTCTGGATTCAAGCTCCGACATCGTCACGCCCTTCTTTCCCGTCATGCAGATGATGTCCACATTCTCGCCACGCTGGTAGAGCTGCTGCGCGAGTGGAAGCGGGATGCTCACGGTCTCTTCTGCGGAACCATTGATACTGATGCTACCAGAGCTCACGTCCACGCCAACTATCTGATAGTAGCTAGGCCCTACCTGGATGAAGCGGCCACATGGGTCACCGCCACCTGGGAAAAGGTCCTTGTAGACACGCTTTCCGATCACGCACACCTTGCGTCCCATCTGCTCGTCCACGGAGTTTATGAAGCGGCCATATTTCATGCGTGGTTCCTCGACTCTGGCATATTCTGCGCGAACGCCCTTCACCGAGCAGTTTGCAGTCAGCTCTCCATAGGTCGCAGAACCGCCCCATACAGCGATGGAAGGAGTCACCACATCCAGTTCAGGCACCATCAGGCGGAGTCTGTCGACATCCCTGGTGGTAAGGCTCCACCTTCTTCCCTCCTGCATGCCCTTATACGGTTGAGTGGTTTCATTGGCAATCACCATGGCAGTGTTTGTCGCAAACCCATCGAAATTCGACGCCAGCTTGGCCTTGACACCCTGGCCTCCGCCAAGCATGAAAAGGAGCATAAAGAGGCCCCAGAACACGCCGAAGCCCGTAAGCAGGCTCCTGCTACGGTTCCTTGTCAGCGTGTCGAACACTTCCTTGTATGAGTCGATGTCAAATCTCATCCTAATCAGCCCTCAATGCCTCGATTGGTCTTACTCGTCCAGCCTTGATAGCAGGCACAAGGCCTGCCAATGTTCCCGCAATGATGAGCACCAGAGTAGCCTCAATGGCCACATCCAAGCCCACAGTAGGATCCTTGAATGCCGTGAAACTCTCACCCATCACCTCCATAGGGCCGCCGAGCTTGACCTTGAGGTACTCGCAGCCCAGCATGCCCATCAGCATGCCTATATATCCGAAGAATGCCGTGATGGAGACACTCTCCGCGATGATGAGCTTGATGACGCTCCACGGCGAAGCGCCTATGGCCTTCCTGATTCCGAACTCATGTGTACGCTCCTTCACGGTGATGAGCATGATGTTCGACACACCCACGATACCGCTCAAAAGCGTGAAGAGGCCCACAATCCACAGAGCCACAGTGATGATATTCATACCCTTGTCCATCTGGAGGCTCCTTGTGAAACTGTTACTTATCCAGAGCGCTCCCCTATCGTCTGGGGCAGCCCTATGATTTCTGTTGATGACAGCTCTGTACCTATCTTCAAACACCTCGTTCGCTTCCTCGGAATCAAGGCCATGGAAGGTGAA
>JAKSJL010000106.1 GCA_024398295.1 Bacteroidales bacterium | reverse complement strand
TCACTGGCGTGTGGAGGAAGGTGGTGGCCATCATCGCTTCTGCGATGACTGTGTTCTTCACCATTGTGACCATCTGTCTTGCGGTGAAGAACCCACCTATGGACTGTGGCTGTTTCGGCGAGGCGATACATCTCACTCACGTTCAGACACTTCTGAAGAATGTCGTGCTGCTTGTGCTCTCGGCTGTGGCTTTCCTTCCATTTGGGAAGCTCGGAAGTGCCAAGCCTCGCAAGTACGTTACATTTGCGCTGGGCGTTCTGGCAGTGCTCGGCTTTGCTGTGCGAAGCAGTGTGGGCCTTCCAGTCACCGACTTCACCGAGATGAAGCCAGGCGCTGAGGTGTTTGGTGAGGTGCCGCTTGTAAGCGTCATGGACGTGGAGGGTGACTACTGCGAGTATATGTTTGAGGATACGAATGTGATGGCTGTGGTGGTCAATGATGTCGATGCCATGACTACAGAAGACTGGCAGAAGGCTTCAGAGGACATCGAGGCCGTATGGAACATAGGCTTCACACCTGCGTTCTTCGTGGCATCTACCCCAGAGGACCTTGAGGCGGCTCTGTCGGGCCTCGACTATCACGCTGCGATGCAGCTCTATGACCGTGCCTACTTCGCAGATCGTCGCAAGCTCCTTACCCTGAACCGCTCGAACGGAGGCCTTGTGTACCTTTCCAATGGCACAGTTATCAAAAAGTGGCATGCTTCGCATGTGTTTGATACAGAAGAACTTCAGGAAATATATGACGCAGTTCCGCTCGAACTGATGGTCAATTATTCTTCAGCAGGAAAACTTAAACTTCGCGGCACCATTGCCCTTTCACTGGCAGTGCTGCTCTTAATCTAATCAGTTATGTCGAGAAAAGTACAGAATTATAATCTATTCGCGGATTTCGCGTTCTATACTCCAGGTGTGGGTGGCATGTTCATGCTTCTCGCCCTGCTGCTCTGTGGAGTCGGAGTCGGGAGCTTGATAGCAGCTCTTCTTATGCCTATACTCGGCATGGCCGTGGGAACATTGATCTCATATGTGCTCATGTTCATCCCGCCTATGTTCTATGCGCTCTCCCAGAGTCACAGAAACAGCATGTGGGGAGAGGGAGTCGCCCTCAGCAGCTTCCACGTGAAGCCGCTTACGGGCCTTCTCGTAGCGCTCCTCGTGTCTGTCGCCACTATTTCCGCCGCTTTCATGACTGATCTTATCAGCAGCCTGATGCCTGAGATGCCTCAGAGTCTGAAGGATGCTCTAAGTGTCGCTACAGACGGAAACATTGTCCTCAACCTCCTTACCGTGTCGGTGTTTGCACCACTCTGCGAGGAGTGGCTGTGTCGCGGAGAGGTACTTCGCGGCCTTCTAAATCACAAGCGCGAGGATGGCAGCACGATGAAACCAGTGTGGGCCATCGTCATCTCGGCTGCATTCTTCGCGGTCATCCATATGAACCCATGGCAGGCCATCCCAGCATTCATCCTTGGCTGCCTTTTCGGATACGTCTACTATAAGACCGGTTCCCTCTGGCTCACCATGCTCATGCACTGTGTGAACAATACATTGGCCGTGATAGTCAGCCACGTCGATTCGATGAAGGATTATGACTCATGGGTGGAGCTTTTCGGCATGAGCAGATACATGGTAGCCTTCGTAGTGGCGGCTTTGATGCTCGGCGCATTTTTCTTCTTGTTCCAGCGCATCAAGGTGCTTAGGCCAGAAGGAAACAGCGACCGCATCCTTTCGGAAACGGCCGCTGAATAAGCTAGGTATCAGTTCCTTACTTGAGGAAACCTCCGAGGATGCTCTTCGCGATACCTGCGAGTGAAGCATTTCCCTTAAGTGAGAGGATGATGTCGTTTATGTCTACATCACCGTCGCCATCCTGGTCCTTGAGGAAGCCGCCGAGCTTGCCCATCACGAGTGGGATGAGGGCTGAGAGGGCTGATGCCTGAGAACCGCCGAGGTTAAGGTTCTTGAGGGTGCCGTTTGTGAAGAGCTTGCCTGCGAGGGCAGTGATGGAACTGGTCGCAGCAGAGGTCTTTCCAGTGAGGAGTGCCTTGATCTGGTCTACTCCACCAGCCTGTGAAGCGGTCTGGGTGAGTGAACCAATGATAGAGTCAGAAAGGCCACCGAGGACCTTTTCCTTCACGTTTGAAGGGATAGCTACGTTTCCGGCTGCGGAAGCGACCTGCTGCTGAACGAAATCTAAAAGTGATGCCATTTCTATAAATGTTTAGTTTGAAACAAAGATAAAAAAATAATCCATTATAATGAAAAGATACTTTTTCTTCATAGCCGCTCTCGTTGCATGCTCTGCGTGCAACTTCTCCGTGCCTTCAGGCGTGGTCCAGACCACCATGGATGACATCGGAGCGTCTGAGTCAGTGAGTGTGGAGTCTCTCATGGAGCTTCCTGCGCACTCTAAGAACGAGGATATACTCACCTACGACGGCTACATCTGCTCATATAACCCTTCGACGAAGACCCCGAAGTGGGTGGCGTATGAGCTTCTGTCTGAGGAGCTTCAGGGTGACGCGACCAGAGAGGGAAAGCTCTTCTCGATGGCGCCGAACTACCATAAGACGCAGGCGAAGCGCGAGGACTACCAAGGCTCTGGCTGGACCAGGGGCCACATGGCTCCGGCTTCCGACTTCCGCTACAGCGACGACGCCATGGCGGAGACCTTCTACCTCGTGAACATCTGTCCGCAGAACGAGTTCCTGAATGCCAATGACTGGGAGTATCTCGAGCGCCAGGTACGCAAGTGGGCGCGCGACTTCGGTAGAGTCTGGGTGGTGACGGGACCTATCTATGACCGCCATCGCTACGGAACCATTGGCGAAAGAAATGTAGCAGTGCCAGACGCCTTCTTCAAGGCTGTCCTGGTGGCTTCAGAAGGCAAGTATCGCTCCATCGCCTTCACCATGAGAAACGACGACTCACGCCAGTATCTCTATGACTGTATGCTTTCGGTCAATGATCTCGAGGAGCTTACAGGCATAGATTTTTTCCCAAATCTCGACGATGCGTACGAGGACAAGGTGGAGGCGCAGCTGCGCTACTCTGACTGGGGGATCAGGAAGAGATAGTTTGTTATTTGTCTCTTTATCATTATCTTTGAAGACACATCAAACGTTGAACAATATGAAATTAGGTAAGATTTTGGCCGCTGTGGCATTGACAGTTGCTTTCAGCGCACCTATGCAGGCACAGAGCCTGCTGAATAGAGTGAAGTCGTCGGTTGAGGGATCAGTGAAGAGAGAGATCTCGAAGGGCGCACATAATGCTGTGGATAACGCAGCGAAGAATATGGGCGACAAGTTCAAGTACAGAAAGACTGAGAACAATGGTACCAGATACTATGTCAGCAAGTCTGGCTCGAACAAGAATGACGGAAAGTCGGCTGAGACCGCTTTCAAGGACCTCCAGAAGGCTATCGACACCGCGAAGGATGGCGATATCATCATGGTAGCAGAGGGTAACTACACCGGTACTCTCGATCAGGGTTTCATCGATATCAACAAGTATGTGACCATCATCGGTGGTTTCTCTGCTGACTTCTCAGACAGAGATCCATTCGCATACAAGTCATACATCAGACCAGGCGTCAAGCATGCTGACTCAAACGGCACCAAGGCTCTCTTCGAGATCGATGCCCGCAACATGCCGAACAGAGCTGTGGAGATCGATGGTTTCGGTTTCGACCTCGGTGAGGAGAACAAGTATGCGGCACCTAAGCCAGAGTCTGACAGAAACGGCTGCCCTGAGGGCTGTATCTCAGGACGTATCCAGGAAATCGGTGGCGGTCTCGGCGCAGATGGCACCATCGGTGGCCTCTGTATGTCACACGCCCTTATCCATGCCAATGTCAACGGCCGTCTCGTCATCAGAAACTGCGTCTTCGCGAATGGTTGTTACTATGCTATCCAGGCGCTTAACTATGGTGGTGACTGGGAGATCTCAAACAATGTCTTCGTCTCTAACGTTTACGCAGCATGCCAGGTAGACGGTGCTGTGAAGGAGGCAAACAAGGCATATGTAGACTTCCACAATAACACAGTGCTCTTCACCTGGTGCCGTACCAAGGAGATGGAGGATATGGGTCTCGCATTCCGTTTCATGTCATATGTAGATGCTGACGTTTACTCGAATATCTTCGGCGGTTCAAACCTCGGAGCTCTCGAGATGACTCACCACGCTTCAGACAAGGTCCAGGACGCTCGTCGCAAGACTCACGTGAAGGATAACCAGTTCTTCGCAAATGCTGCCGACCTCATCCTCCCTTCAGCATCTTACAAGTGGCTCAAGATCTCTGCAGATCAGTTCGACGAGGTGGAGAACTTCACTTCAGAGAGCGGCGATGCAGCCCTTACAGACAAGGCTTTCCTTGAGAAGATCAACCCTGCTTACCTTATGGGTTGGCTCAACCTTGAGGTTTCAGGCTCAGATACTTACGACGAGAACTCACTCGCAAATACCTACCGCGCAGCCCATGGCATGAACAAGCAGGGTACTACCATCCGTCGCGTGAGCATGTATGGAAACAAGTATCCTTTCTTCGAGGCATACGACCTGTTCGGAGCACTCGAGGG
>JAKSJL010000105.1 GCA_024398295.1 Bacteroidales bacterium | reverse complement strand
TTATCGGCTCACGAGGATTAGGAAAAGCTAATATAGTATGCGCATACGCGTGAGCGTGTGTGCGAAACATGGAATTATTTAGTATATTTGCATCTATATGACACTTGGGATTCTTGGATTTCTGCATATGGGTCTTCAGGATGTTCTCGACATCCTGATGGCGGCGGCCCTGATCTACTTCATTTTCCGGTGGATCAGAGGAACCTCGGCGATGAATATCTTCATCGCGGTGCTGGCCGTGCTCGTGCTCTACGTCATCGTGGATGCATTCGACATGAAGATGATGTCCGCGCTCATGAAGACACTCATCGATGTGGGTGTGCTTGCGCTCATCATCATTTTCCAGCCGGAGGTACGACATTTCCTCATCAGGATCGGAAGCAGGTACAGGCTGAACAGCAAGCTTCTCCAGAAGGTATTCGGCCTTCAGGACACCAGCATGCACAGCCATGCGGCCGACGAGATATCGGAGGCCTGCAAGAACATGGGCGCAGAGAAGACAGGAGCATTGATCGTCATCACGAAGAAGGATACCCTTCAGAACATAGTGGACACGGGAGATGTGATAGACGCACTCATCAGCAGGCGCCTCATCAGGAACATCTTCTTCAAGAACTCCCCTCTCCACGACGGCGCCATGGTCATCACCGGCGACAGGATAGTCGCTGCGCGATGCACATTGCCCATCACTTCGCGAGACGACATCCCACCACAGCTCGGAATGCGCCATAAGGCTGCATTCGGCATCAGCGAGGAGAGTGACGCCACGGTGATCGTGGTGTCCGAGGAGACGGGAGCCATCTCAGTGGTCCGCTCGGGCGTGCTCACACACATCGAGAATGTCAATGAGCTCAAGCTCATCCTCGCGAAGACCACAGATGAACAGAAGGAGGAGAAATGACGGGTTCTAGAAACAGACTTGAAGAAAAACTTGGATTTGACAGGGTGCGCGAGATGATCGCGAACCGCTGTCAGACAGAATATGCCACCACCAGGGTACAGACGGAGAAGTTCTCCAGGGACAGGGAGGTCATCCGGAAGAGGCTCCTGCTGACCGATGAGATGCGTCTCATCGTGATGTTTGAGGACAGTTTCCCTACGACCGGATACATTGATGCATTGCCATTCCTTGATGGATTGAAAAAGGAAGGCAGCAGCATCGACGTGCTGTCGCTGGGCAAGCTGAAGACCATGCTGGACACCACCAGCCGCATCACACGCTTCTTCGCGACCATCAAGGATGGCACCTACCCCACCCTGAAGAGGCTGTCGAAGCCTGTGATGGCCTTCCCGGAGGTGCAGAGGCAGATCGACACCATACTCGATAGATACGGCGACATCAAGGACACCGCGTCCGACGAGCTCTACGCCATACGCAAGGAACTGCGCGAGAAGGAAAACAGCATCTCGAAGAGGGCCAATGCCATCCTGAAGAGAGCGCAGGAGGAAGGCCTCGTGGACAGCGACGCAGGAGTGTCAGTGCGCGACGGCAAGTTCCTCATCCCCGTCAGCACGGCGATGAAGAGAAAGATCAATGGTTTCGTATACGACGAGTCCGCGACGGGAAAGACCACCTATGTGGAGCCAGCCGAGATCGTGGAGATGGAGAACCAGGTGACGGAGCTGCGCTTCGCGGAAAGCCGCGAGATCGCGCGCATCCTCTACCGCTTCAGCGAGTTCGTGCGACCTTTCGTGCCCGAACTCATTGGCGCAGCGTCATTCATTGGCGAGATCGACTTCATCATGGCGAAGGCGCAGACCGCCCTCGACTTCATCGCGGGCATGCCTGTGATCTCGGAGACGGGCGAGCTGAACCTGCGCAAGGCGCGCCATCCTCTGCTCGAGAAGGCGCTGAAGAAGGAAGGCAAGCAGATAGTGCCTACCACGGTCACCTTGAATCAGCAGAAGCACATCCTCATCATATCGGGACCGAATGCGGGAGGCAAGTCAGTGTGTCTGAAGACCACCGGCCTGCTGCAGTACATGTTCCAGTGGGGCATGCTCATCCCGACCTCCGAGACCTCGGAACTACCTGTCTTCGACCGCATCTGCGTGAGCATCGGCGATGACCAGTCCATTGACAATGATCTCTCGACCTACAGCTCGTTCCTCGTGGACATGAGGGACATGCTGGCGGCCGCGGACGAGAAGACCCTCGTGCTCATCGACGAGTTCGGATCGGGCACCGAGCCTGCTGCGGGCGGGGCGATAGCTGAGGCCATCCTCAGCGAGATCGACCGCAGAGGCGTCTACGGCGTGATCACCACGCACTACACAAACCTCAAGCTCTACGCGTCCGGTGGCGAGAACGGAGCGATAAACGGCGCGATGCTCTTCGACGCCGCGAACATCGCGCCTCTCTTCCAGCTGGAGATCGGACTCCCTGGAAACTCATTCGCATTTGAGCTGGCCAGGAAGATGGGCATGCCTGAGAGCATCCTGAAGGAGGCTGAGGCGAAGGCCGGTGAGGAGTTCGTGGGTATCGAGAGGAACCTCAGGAAGATCGCGAGAAACAGAAAGACCCTCGACGAGAAGCTCCAGAAGGTGAAGATCGCTGACCGCACGCTCGAGAGCATCACGGACAAGTACCAGAAGGAGATCGAGGACATCCAGAAGCAGAAGAAGACCATCATAGAGGAGGCGAAGAAAGAGGCCGAGCAGATCATCAAGGGTGCGAACAAGCAGGTGGAGAACACCATCCGCACCATCAAGGAGTCACAGGCCGACAAGGAGAAGACCTTGGGAGCGCGCAAGGAGCTCCAGGGCTTCATGGCGGCACTTGGCGCCATGAAGAGCCGCGAGCAGAAGGAGCGCGACGACTACCTCGAGAAGAAGAAGGCCCAGCTGGAGAAGCGCCAGGAGCGCGAGAAGGCCCGCAAGGCTCGCAGAGCCGAGAGGGCTGGAGAGCGCGAGCGCGAGGAGATGGAACGCGAGGAGGCGGAGGCACGACGCATGGAGCAGTTCCGCACGGCGCCATTGAAAGTGGGCGAAAAGGTGCGCGTGAAGGAGAATGGCATGGTCGGCGAGGTGTCGAAGGTATCCGGCAAGGCCGTGACCATCATCATTGGAAACATCACCTCGAAGATGCCGCTTGACCGCGTAGAGAGGATTTCGTCCAATGAGTTCAAGACCGCCGTGAAGCAGACCGCAAAGCCTGTCTACCAGCAGGAGGACGCCTCCATCAAGGAGCGCAAGCTGAACTTCCGTTCGGAGCTGGACGTGCGTGGCGAGAGGCTTTCGGATGCATTGGACATCGTCACACATTATGTGGATGACGCCATGATGCTGGGCATGGGAACCGTCCGCATCATCCATGGCAAGGGCACTGGAGTGCTGAGGGAGGAGATACAGAGGTATCTGAGGACCATCCCTGGCGTCAGCTGCCATGACGAGCACATTCAGATGGGTGGTACAGGTGTCACCATCGTGGAGATAGACTAAAACTGAAAAACTATGAATACTTCGAAAATGACTGTCGGCAGGCTTGGTGAAGACGAGGCTTGCCGGAAGCTTGGGGAACTTGGGCACACCATAGTGGAGAGAAACTGGCGATGCGGGCACCTGGAGGTGGACATCATCAGCATTGACCGCGAGGGCATCCATTTCGTGGAAGTGAAGAGCAGGGTGGCTCCCGTAAGCGCAGAGCCAGAAGAAAATGTGACAGCGCAGAAGCAGAAGCACATCGTGGCAGCGGCGAAGGGCTACCTGAATTCACAGAAATCCTACCATTATATGGCAATGGATGTGTTTTTCGACGTGGTTAGTGTGATTTTTGAAGGAGACCGCGTGGATGTGACTTACTTCCCACAGGCGTATATACCACTTTACACTTGAAACTAGACCTTAGATATATATGAACAACCATAATTATTGCGTGATAATGGCAGGAGGCATAGGATCTCGATTCTGGCCTGCCAGCACAGAGAAGAAACCGAAGCAGTTCCTCGACATACTCCCAGGACAGAATACCCTCCTGAGGACTACGTACGAGCGCTTCCTTGACCTGGTTCCAGCGGAGAACATCCTGGTGGTCACCCAGGAGCGCTTCAAGAACCTCGTGGCGGAGTCCATCCCCGAGCTTCCACTGCAGAACCTCCTTCTCGAGCCTTATGGTCGTAACACCGCTCCTTGTATCGCATACGCCACATATAAGCTTCTGAAGAGAGACCCTGAGGCGGTGATGATCGCGACACCTTCGGACCACATCATTGGCGATACAGATATATTTGAGGCCACAGTACGCCAGGCCCTGGACTACGCCGCGTGTCATGATGCGCTGATCACATTGGGCATCCTCCCAGACCACCCAGACACGCACTTCGGTTACATCCAGGCGGCGGGCGGCGCCATCGACATGGACAAGTCGGAGCCTCTCAAGGTGAAGACCTTCACCGAGAAGCCTAGTGAAGAGCTCGCGGATGTGTTTATCCAGAGCGGCGAGTTCCTCTGGAACGCCGGAATCTTCATCTGGAAGGCAGAGACCATCAAGGAAGAGATGGAGAAGCTCATGCCTGTGATCACAAACCTCTTCGTGGGTTGGGAAAACGCCATCGACACAGTCATGGAAAGAGAGTTTCTCCAGAAGGCCTATGCAGAGAGCCTGAAGACATCCATCGACTACGCAGTGATGGAGAAGACCAGCAAGGCCTGCGTCATCCCATCCAAGTTCGAGTGGCACGACGTAGGAACCTGGAGCTCGCTGTACAACTATACTGACAAAAAGGACAGGAAAGGCAATGCTGTCATCGCAGACAAGTGCCTCATAGGCGAGAGCGAGGAAGACTTCATCTTCTCCACCGAGAAGGACAAGCTCATCGTCGTCAAGGGTCTGAAGGACTACCTCGTGATAAACACCGACAAGGTTCTCATGATCTGCCCACG
>JAKSJL010000104.1 GCA_024398295.1 Bacteroidales bacterium | reverse complement strand
AACCAGGATCAGAACCAAAACCAGAATAACGACCAAAACCAGGACCAGAATCAGGATCAAAATCAAGATCAGAACCAGGACCAGAATAACGACCAGAATCAGAACCAGAGTCAGCAGCCTCAGGAGGCGAAGGTGTCCCCTCAGCAGGCTCAGCAGATGCTGAGAGCCATCCAGGCCAAGGAGAAGGAGACACAGGACAAGGTGAACAAGGAGAAGGCTGATCTGCTGAAGTCGAAGGAGAAAGAAAAGAATTGGTAGTATGATGAAAAGATATATGCTCATGGCGCTGAGCATGCTGTTTGCGCCACTTATGCTGCTTGCGCAGAGCTCCATCAAGGTCCAGGCACCGAACGTGGTGGCTGTGGATGAGCAGTTCAATGTGACCTTCATAATCGAGGGTGAGGGCTCTCCGTCTTCGTTCTCATGGAGCGAGGGCGATGCGTTCCAGCTTGTCTGGGGCCCTCAGAAGGGAACATCCACAAGCATAACCATCGTGAACGGCAAGCGTTCCAAGTCCACTCAGTCTACCTATACCTATGTCCTTCTTCCGAAAAAGACCGGTAATCTCAGCATTCCGGTGGCGACGGCAGAGGTGAATGGCAAGACCATCAGTTCTACACCTGCTTCCATCGAGGTGGTGTCTGGCGGGTCGTCGTCCAGCGCGTCATCGTCGCAGCAGTCATCAGGCTCCGCATCATCGGCGTCCACAGGTGAGGTGTCGAAGGATGACCTTTTCCTCAGGTTCTCTCTGAGCCGTACAAATGTGGTGGTGGGTGAGCCTATAAACGCCACCCTCAAACTCTACCAGAGAGTGAACATCGCGGGCTTTGAGGATGCCAAGTTCCCTACTTTTGCAGGCTTCTGGAGCCAGGAGACCTTCGCCCCTCAGCAGATCGACTTCAAGAGGGAGAACGTAGACGGAAAGATCTATAACACAGCAGTTCTGCGCAGTTATGTGCTTATTCCACAGCAGGCTGGAAACCTTACCATTGACCCTGCAGAACTGGTATGTCTCGTGAATGTGAGGGCACCTCACAGCACGTCAAACAGTATCTTCGACAGCTTTTTCGAGGATGAATACCGCACCATCAGGAAGAGGGTGAGCTCAGCGGGAGCCACTGTACATGTGGCTAAGCTCCCGGCTGGCGCTCCTGACTCATTCGGCGGCGGCGTGGGAACCTTCGACATCACGGCGTCACTCTCCAAGGAGCGCCTCAAGGCGCACGATGCGGCATCCCTCACGGTGACCATTTCCGGAAAGGGCAATGTCTCCCTTCTGGAGGCGCCGAAGGTCGACTTCCCTTCAGACTTTGAGGTGTACGATGTCAAGACTTCCGACAATACAGACAAGTCGAATGGCCGCATAAGTGGCTCGAAGACATTCGAGTACCCATTCATCCCACGCAGCCATGGCGACTTCGTGATCCCTCCAGTGAAGTATAGCTACTATGATATCAATGCTGGCCGATATGTGACAGCATCCACAGATTCACTGCGTGTGAGCGTGGAGAGAGGTGCCGCTTCGGAGGAGAACACCACGATTCACTCTGCAGTACCTTCTGCGAACCGCAAGGACGTGAAGAGCCTGGGCGAGGATATCAGGTTCATTGTCACATCCACTCCTTCACTCTCGAAGAAGGGCTCGTTCTTCCTGGGCTCGGCACTGTTCTGGATACTTACTGTGCTGACCCTGCTCTCTGGAGTGGGCTTCTACTTCGGATTCAAGGGATTCGAGGCGCGTCGCGCCGACGTGGCCGGAAGCAAGAATCGCCAGGCTTCGAAGATGGCCAGAAAGCGTCTCTCAAGGGCAGGGGAGTATCTGAAAGGAAACCTTCATACTGCGTTCTACGAGGAGCTTCACAGGACCCTTCTCGGATTTGTGTCAGACAAGCTGAACATGGACAGCACCGACATGAGCAAGGAAAACATTGCATCATCACTCATGGCTTCAGGAGTCAGCGAGTCGCTTGCGACCTCCTTCACTGACCTTCTCGATGCCTGCGAGTTCGCAAGATATGCTCCAGACTCAGGCCATGAGGCCATGAACTCTCACTATGAGACTGCCGTGGAGGTGATCTCGTCAATTGATTCAAGCATGAAAAGAAAGCCATCTTCCCATTCGGCAGTAAGCGCCATCTGCGCCCTCTTCCTCCTTCTCCCAGCGACGATGAACGCCGCTGAGTCGCGCTCGGAAGAGCTCTGGCAGGCTGGTGTGGAGAGCTACTCGAACAGCCAGTGGGACGACGCCATTTCCAGCTGGACAGCCATTGAGCAGGAAGGCCTGGAGTCGGCGGAACTCTATTATAATATAGGCAATGCGTACTTCAAGAAGACTGATTACGCACATTCCATCATCTTCTACGAGAGAGCACTGAAGCTTGATCCTTCGTACAAGGACGCAAGGGCGAACCTTGAGTTTGTAAACTCGTTTGTCCAGGACCGCATAGAGAGCGTGCCGGAGTTCGTGGTGAAGACCTGGCTCAGGAATCTGTGCTGGAAGGCGTCATCTGGTGTCTGGGCGGGACTGTTCCTTGTGTTCCTCCTCGCGACTGTGGCGCTTGTGGTTCTCTTCCTTCTCGCCAGGGGACGTTCAGGAAGGACCTGGGGCTTCTTCGGCGGCATAGTCTCGCTGCTGCTTGCAGTCCTGTTCCTGTCACTCTCGCTGTGGGAGAAGTCAGACTATGAGGCGGAAGATACAGCCATAGTCATGGTTCCAGTGACCTCGGTGAAGAGCGCTCCAGGATCGGAATCGACCAAGGATCTCTTCGTCCTTCATGAAGGTACCAAGGTGGAGGTCCTCGAGACCGTAGGTACTTCATGGTCAAAGATAGAGCTCTCAGACGGCCGTCAGGGCTGGATAAAGGCAAACGACATAGAAATAATCTAAATAACAGTCATGAAAAGAGTCATTTCCATCATCTGCATGATGGCGCTTGCCATCACGGCTTTTGGCCAGCAGCAGATAAAGTTCGCATTTCTTACGGACCTTCACTATTCTGAGGGGTCTGACGCAGGTAAGCATGTGCAGGCATGCGTTGAGGACATTAATTCAAGAAATGACATTGATTTTGCCCTCATCGGCGGAGACATCACTGACTTCGGTACAGATGAGGAGCTCGCAGGCATCAAGAGCATACTTGATGGTTTCAAGGTGCCATATTATGTAGTGGCAGGAAACCACGATGCCAAGTGGTCGGAGAGTGGCTGTAACACTCACCTGAAGGTGTTTGGATACGAGCATTTCGAGTTTGAGTTCGGAGGCTGGAGATTCCTCGGCTGTAACTCAGGCCCAGACATGCGTATGGCACCGGCGCTCCTTCCTCGCGAGAGCATGGACTGGCTGGAGAGCATCGATGGAAACAAGAAGTCCATCTTCATAAACCATTTCCCACAGGACAGCTCCGTTCTCAACTATTTCGATGTGACCAAGGCCCTGAAGAAGGCTGACGTGCGCTTTGAGATAGGTGGACATTGGCATAACAACACCATCCTGAACTACGACGGCATCCCAGCTGTGCTCTGTAGGTCTACATTGCCGACCAAGGGTATCATTGGCTATACCATCTTCACCCTTAAGGATGACCACATCGAGGCCTGTGAAGTGCAGTCACACGTCGGCCAGGCAGACTGGAAGGTGCTCGCTCCATGGTATGAGAAGCAGCTCGTGCACATCGAGGACCGCACTCACTACGACGATCACGGCATCGCCGACAGCTATCCTTGGATGCGTTATGACGTGAATGACAAGTATCCGAATGTCAAGGAGATATGGAGGGTTCAGGAGAACTCGAACATAGTCTCCGGCATGGCTGTCAAGGGCACGGTGGCATACTACGCCACATCGTCAGGATGCGTACGCGCGGTGTCCCTCAAGGACGGCAAGCGTCTCTGGACCAAGCAGCTCCCTGGCAAGGTATTCTCTACCCCAGCGGTGAGTGGCAAATACCTCGTGCTCGGCTGCACAGATGGAAACATCTACGCCCTTTCTTCGAAGAATGGCAAGCAGCTCTGGAAGAAGGCTGCGCGCAAGTCTGTGCTGGGTTCCCCTGTCATCCGTGACGGAGTCGTGTATATAGGCGCATCCGATGGATGCTTCCGCGCGCTGAACCTCAAGGATGGAAGCTCCATCTGGACCTTCTCTGACGTCAAGGGTTTCGTGGAGAGCACCCCATTTGTGGATGACCAGCAGGTGGTGTTCGGCACCTGGGCAAACAAGCTCTACTCGCTCGATCCGAAGAATGGCCATCTCCAGTGGATATGGGAGTGCACCAAGCCTACCAGGATGTATTCTCCTGCGGCTACCGTGCCTGTCAAGTCATCATATCGCATCTTCGTGGCTATCCCGGATCGTCGTATCTATGCCATCGACGCGGCCAGCGGCAAGCAGCTCTTCTACGTGAGCGGCGGACGCGAGGCTATCGGCCTCTCGGAGGACGGCTCGACAGTTTATGGAAAGACCATGTTCCACAAGTCATACGCTTTCCCTGCAGCTACATTCACAAACAACCTCACCGCAGATGGCGAGCTGCCTAAGTCCTCGCTCAAGTGGGAGGTGGAGAACGGCATGGGATATGAGATCTCTCCTACAGCCATAGTTGAGCACAATGGCATCGTGTATTTCCCATCTGACAAGGGTAATATAATAGCTCTTTCTGCAGAGGATGGATCTTACCTGTGGGCACACAAGATCTCGCTTGCGCTGGTGAATCCTATCAAGGTGTGGACGGACAAGAGCGGAACCTATCTGCTAGCATCCACCATGGATGGAGTGGTTTCACTCATGAAAATAGACTAAAACAAGAAGCCAGCCGGGAAATCTGAGTCCTGGCTGGCTTTTTTGTGAAAAATATCTCGAAAAAAATTTGGAGTGTAAGATTTTTGTCGTATATTTGCAATCCCATTCGGGAGTTTAGCTCAGTTGGTTTAGAGCATCTGCCTTACAAGCAGAGGGTCGGGGG
>JAKSJL010000103.1 GCA_024398295.1 Bacteroidales bacterium | reverse complement strand
CATGCCGGACACGACCCCGACGGATGCGCCGTTTCATCCGGGTCGTGGCACAGAAGTCGTCCATTTCTCTTCCACGCCGGACGCGACCCCGACAGATACAGCGTTTCATCCGGGTCGTGGCATAGAAATCCTCCATTTCCCACCCCAGCCGGACGCGACCCCGACAGATACAGCGTTTCATCCGGGTCGTGGCATAGAAGCCGTCCATTCTCCTACCATGCCGGACGCGACCCCGACAGATCCGCCCTTCCATCCGGGTCGTGGCCGGTGAGGCGGTGGGCGCGGCAGAGGGTGGGTGGCGGACCTTTCGTGCTGCGCACTCCATCCCCCTCGCGCTGCGCGCTGCGGACCCATTCACGAGGCCATGGGCGGCCACGGGTCCGCCATCCCACCCTCAGCCAGCGCTCCACACACCCCATCGACACTTGCGCGGCTGCAGCGCACAGGATGGCGTTTCTGTGCGCAAGGGGCTGGCATTTTGATGGAAAATGGCAGAAACCTACCACACTTGCGCAAAGGGATGCAGCCAAAAAGCCATTTTCGTGCGCAAGGGTCAACGCAACGGCGCAACGCAGCGGCGCCAGGCAAGGGTTTCGTGCGCGGAGAGGCCCGCTCTGCGCACGAGAGGCGGCCTCCCATGCCGGACGCGGGACGCGACCCCGACAAATACGTCATTCCATCCGGGTCGCGGCTGGTGAGGCGACGGAAGGCGACGAGAGGCAAGGCGACAAGCTGCCGAGAACGATAGGGGCCGAGCCGCGCGGCGGGGCAAATAGCGCGAAGAAGGCGGAGGAAAGGGCGGAAGTGTTGGAAGTGAGGTGCAGAATTCTTATATTTGGTGAATCGCGCGGGCGGGGACGAGAGCCGCGCGGCGATGGGGCGCGCGCAAAGGCGCACGCGCGGGAAACATTGGCCAAAACAAATTAATTCTATAACGTTATGCAAAGAAGAGACTTTCTGAAGACAGCGGCACTCGCTGGAGCTGGAGTGGGCATTGCAGCCTGCACCGGAAAGAATGTGAATGACAAGGGCCCTAAGCCTTATTTGCTGAACACCACTAGCGGCGAGAGACCTAAGATGAAGCTCCGCTTCGAGCCTTACGAGCTCAAGCTCGCCCACACTTTCACCGTAGCATCGTACTCTCGCACCACCACCCCTGACGTGCAGGTGGAGATAGAGTATGACGGATTCATTGGTTATGGTGAGGCTTCTATGCCACCATACCTTGGACATACAGTGGAGAGCGTATGCGCATTCCTTCAGAAGGTTGACCTTGAGCAGTTTGCTGACCCATTCTGCATCGAGGACATCATGGCATATGTAGACAGCATCTCGGAGGGAGACGCTCCTGCCAAGGCGGCCGTGGACATTGCCCTTCACGACCTCGTGGGCAAGCTCCTCGGACAGCCACTCTTCCGCATCTGGGGTTATGATGCTGCGAAGGCTGGCGACACCACCTTCACCATTGGTATCGACACCGCAGACGTAGTGCGCGAGAAGACCCTCGAGTGCGCTGACAAGTTCAATATCCTGAAGGTCAAGGTGGGCCTCGAGAACGACAAGGAGATGATCGAGACCATCCGTTCGGTGACCAATCTCCCTCTCGCAGTGGACGCAAACCAGGGCTGGAAGGACAAGTATAAGGCTATCGACGAGATCGGCTGGCTCGCAGAGCACGGCATCGTGATGGTGGAGCAGCCTATGCCTAAGACCATGCTCGACGACATCGCATGGCTTACAGAGCGCAGCCCAGTGCCTATCTTCGCTGACGAAAGCATCCAGCGC
Organism: Bacteroidales bacterium; assembly: GCA_024398295.1. Classification (GTDB taxonomy): domain Bacteria; phylum Bacteroidota; class Bacteroidia; order Bacteroidales; family UBA932; genus Cryptobacteroides. The sequence goes on along the minus strand of JAKSJL010000103.1, from coordinate 3,442 downwards.
CTGAAGGACATCCCTCATATCAAGGGAGCATTCACCGGCATCAACATCAAGCTCATGAAGTGTACAGGCCTCCTCGAGGCGCGCAAGATGCTCACCTACGCTCGCGCAGAGGGCATGAAGGTGATGGTAGGCTGTATGACAGAGACATCATGTGCCACCACAGCGGCAGCGCATTTCGCACCAGCAGTGGACTTCGCTGACCTCGATGGAAACCTCCTCATCGCAAACGACCGCTTCGAGGGCATGGTAGTGACGGCAGGACGCATGGTACTCCCTGATCGCCCAGGCCTCGGACTCATTAAGCTGTAGGCCAATGAAAAAGATCATTCTTTTCGCTGCCATGGCATTGGCACTTGCAGGATGCAAGAGCAGCAGCAAGTATGACTGGGACGCAGACCTCCAGCATAGGCTCGCGTGCGATTTCACATGGAACGCGCAGCGTGTCAAGGAATACATACAGGAGTACATCCCTGATGTGACCGACGCTCAGATTGAGAAGTGGACTGAGGACAACACCCTTGAGTCCATGATGATAGACGGGGAGAGGATGTACTTCAACCGCACCGCCTCAAACCTCTTCCGCGTGGATCCAGAATGCAAGGCCATCAAGGACGCAGCCATTGGAATCGCTACTCCAGGTGCCTTCATGAACTTTACCGGCACCATCAAGGAGAACGCGATGAACGCCATCCTGGACGGCGGCACCATCAGCTGTCCTAAGAAGATGAAGGTCAAGTACACGCTCACCGTAGACGCTGACGCTGTGCCTGCAGGCGAAATCATCCGCTGCTGGCTTCCATTCCCACGCACCGACGTGGCACGACAGACAGGCGTAAGCCTCATCAGCGCCAGCGAGGAGAAGTATACCATCTCTGACCCTTCATTCAAGCACACCAGCCTATATATGGAGAAGGCGGCTGTCGCTGGACAGCCTACCGTATTTGAAGAAGAGTTTGAGTATACAGCCAGCTCTGAGTACTACCCACTTTCGAGCGAGTTTGTGGCCAATGCTGCCGCCAGTGCTCTCGGAAAGGCAGAGTTCACCGACACCAGAAGCTACTACGACACCACCTCTGAGGTATACAAGGAGTACACATCTGAGCGCGAGGCTCACATCGTATTCTCTGAGCGCCTCAAGGCACTTGCAGCAGAACTTACAGAAGGACTTGAAAATCCATACGATAAGGCGAAGGCCATCTTCACATGGGTAAGCGACAACTTCCCTTGGGCAGGAGCTCGCGAGTACTCCACCATCGAGAACATCCCAGAGTATGTGCTTGACATAAAGCACGGAGACTGCGGTCAGGTGACCCTTCTTTTCTGCACCCTGTGCCGCATCGAGGGTATCCCAACGCACTTCCAGAGTGGATGGACAGTGAACCCAGAGGAGGTAAACCTCCACGACTGGGCCGAGATATACTTCGAAGGCTTGGGCTGGGTGCCTGTAGATCAGTCACATGGACTTATGTACGACGCAGTGAGGACAGTGCCAATGGTAACGCTCCCAGGAAGAGTCGTTCCAGAGGTCTACACCCCTGACTATCCTTTCGAGGACGAGAGCTTCCGTGCCCTCAATGACAAGATGCTGTACTTCAGTCTTGGCGGTATAGACTCATACCGTCTGATCGTCAACCAGGATTATGGCAAGGAGTTCTCACCAGCGAAGAAGTATCCTCGTAGTGAGACTGTGGACTTCCAGCGTGGCGAAGTCGAGTGGGCCGGTGGCAACCTCTACTTCGACCAGTGGGACTACCACATGGACGTTAAATACTTATAGGACTAACAAACAGACGCGCACGCTTCCAGTTCCCGAAGCCTATATCCTTACGGCTGAGGACGAACTGGAAGCGCGACTGCGCAAATGCGAACGACAGGATGGACACTGCGTCTGGGATGGCCTCCCTGATGGCGTCAGGGAGCTTTGTACCCAGGATCACTGTACCCTCCGCATCGTCAGCGACCTGCTCAAACTCAAGCGGATACGCGGCAGGAGCAATGGGTTCGTCGTCATCGTCCATGAGCTGGACTGTGGCGAAGGTCTCCATATTCACCGACTTCGTATAGCGAACTGCGAAGCTGGTGCGTGGCAGCTCCACGAGACTCTCAGGCGCATCGTCAATGAACTCGTCCAGGTCTGCGAAGAAATAGAACATGCCTTCCTGCGGAAGCAATGCTTCCGTATCAAACTTAGACAGCTCATCCAGGCTCAGCTGCGAGATGAATGTCATAGGCACCCCTTCGACCATAGGGTACTTGAGGTCCTCTGGGAGCTCTGGGTCTCCCCACCACTTGCTGTCGCAGAAGAGGTTCGGATGTGAATCGACGATGTTTACTCTGATAGCCATATTTGATAGTATTATTCTTCCACAAAGATATCTATTAATTCTTCGTCGCTAAAATTTTTTCACAAAAGTTTTGGAACTATCAAGAAAATACCTATCTTTGTAATCCCAAACGACGGGACTATCATCCGATAGATTGGAGAGGTGGTAGAGTGGTCGATTACGGCAGTCTTGAAAACTGTTGAACTGAAAGGTTCCGGGGGTTCGAATCCCTCCCTCTCCGCGCTATGCAAAGCATAAAGAACGCTGCACGAAGGTGCAGCGTTTTTGCGTTTGTGCCTACCTCCGTCAAGAGAGCTTGCTCTTGTAAGGAGGTAGATGCAGACGCAAAAAGTGCCTCCCAGGCACGTCTCTTTATGCTTTGCTCTCGGAGACCAAGGGAAAAGGCTCGCCGCAGGCGAGGCTAATCCCTCCAAAATGCACCAACTACCAAGTCTAACTTCTCCTACTAGACTTATTTCAACCCGGAAAATGTGGACATTCATGAAGAAATGGTTATCCCTGGTATTGTACGCTGCCCTATTCATCGTAGGAATCGTGATTAAGAACAAGTATTGCATGGCAGGAGGATTCCTCCTGGCAGCAATCTATTACTGGATCGTTTTCGTGGTAAATAGAAAGAAATCAAACAATTGCTGAATTTGAATGAAGGTATGAGAATTTTCAAACTTGTTTGGCTAGTCATAGCTGCCGTTTTGATTCTTGCAGGACTGATATCCATGATCAGGCATGATTCGAAGTCCGAAGAAGCTAGGCGTTCCTATCTCATGATGGCGATAGGGTCATTCATGAGTGCTGTCTACTTTATATCCTCCTTGATATTCTAACAAAACATCCTGAATCATGAACTGGGCATCCATGATGCGGGTGTCAGACATTGGATAATCCTTGGACTCGGGATCCTTGTGGTTATCTATGAGATTGTCAATCTCCTAAGGATTCGTAGGAAGCAGAAGGAACTCTAGAGCAATACAAGAGCTCAATGAGTTCAAACATACGTTTTTCGCCCCGGCAAACTGACGGGCGTTCAGGGTTACCTACTGACGCTGGCGGTGGAGACAGGGAAATTGAAGTAGGTGTCGGGGAAGGGTTCGTCCTTG
>JAKSJL010000102.1 GCA_024398295.1 Bacteroidales bacterium | reverse complement strand
GAGTCATCGCGCTCTCACAGGCCTGATGAGTTCATTAAGAGAGAAGAGATCGCAGACGCGATCACCAGATACATTGAATTTATAGAGAATATATAATGGCGACACTTTGGAATAAAGGCACAAAAGCTACCGACCTGGTAGAGGACTTCACCGTCGGAGACGACAGGATCCTCGACCGCAAGCTTGCGAAATATGACGTAGAGGGCTCTATGGCGCACATCAAGATGCTCGAGAGCATTGGACTCCTCACCTCAGAAGAGCTGGAGAAGCTTCTCGCATCATTGGAAGAGATACGCGAGAGCATCCTCAAAGGTGAGTTTGTACTGGAAGATGACGTGGAGGACATCCACTCCCAGGTAGAGCTTCTGCTGACCAGAAAGCTTGGCGACATGGGTAAGAAAATCCATTCTGGCCGTTCACGCAATGACCAGGTTCTCGTGGATGTGAAGCTCTTCCTTCGCGATGAGCTGAAGACTGTCCGCGAAGAGGTCCTCACACTGTTCAGCACACTTCAGGCGCTCAGCGAGAAGCATAAGGAAGTGCTCCTCCCTGGCTACACACATGCGCAGGTAGCGATGCCTTCTTCATTTGGAATGTGGTTTGGCGCTTACGCAGAGGCACTTGTCGATGACATGTTCATGCTGGCAGGTGCGTACAATGTAGTGAATCAGAACCCATTGGGCTCAGCTGCTGGATATGGAAACTCATTCCCTCTCGACCGTCAGATGACCACAGAGCTGCTTGGTTTTGCATACCCTAACTATAACAGCGTCGCAGCTCAGCTCAGCCGTGGCAAATCAGAGAGAAGCGTAGCGTCAGCCATCGGCAGCGTGGCACTCACCCTGAACAAGTTTGCCGCTGACTGCTGTATGTACATGTGCCCGAACTATGGCTTCATCCACTTCCCAGACAGTCTCACTACTGGTTCCAGCATCATGCCGCACAAGAAGAACCCTGACGTGTGGGAGATGGTCAGAGGCAAGTGCAACAGAGTGATGTCATGTGAGAATGAGATCGCGCTCCTGTGCTCGAACATGCCTCATGGATATCACCGCGAGTACCAGCTTCTCAAGGACATCCTCTTCCCTGCCCTGGACCTCATCCACAAGTGCATCAGGATGACTGACTATATGCTTCAGTATATAGAGGTCAATGACAATATCCTTGACGCTCCTATCTACGACTATCTCTTCACCGTAGAGGAGGTGAACAAGAGGACTCTCGCGGGCACACCGTTCAGAGACGCATACAAGCAGGTCGGCATCGAGGTCAACGAGGGCCGCTTCCAGTACAGCGGTGGCGACGCGAAGGGTCTCAAGGCTTCAGATCTGGGCCATACCCATATCGGTAGCCTTGGAAACCTCTGCAACGACAAGATCAAGGAAAAGATGGAGGTGGCAGCAAGATGGTAGAGACAGGAATCAAAGGACATCTCGAGGAGATCGTCACAGAAGAAAAATCAGCACAGCATGTAGGTAGCGGCACCGCCAGGGTATTTGCCACACCTATGATGATAGCTCTCATGGAGCACACTTGTAGGGACTGCGTTAAGCCTTTCCTAGGCGAAGGTCAGGAAACAGTAGGCACGTTGGTCAATGTATCACACAGCTCAGCCACACCTGTAGGAATGAAAGTATGGTGCGACTGCGAAGTCGTAGAGGTAGACCGTAGAAGGATTGCTTTCAAGGTACAGGCATATGACGAGAAAGGCCTCATAGGCGAAGGGACGCATGAGCGTTTCATCATCGACGAGGACCGTTTTATCGCCAAGGCTGAAAGCAAACTTCAGTAAACATGAACATCTTCAAAAAAGCAGCACAGGTAATCAAGGAGACTGTGAGTCTCAATGGATATCTTGACAAAGAGAAGGCTGCGGAGAACATCAGAAACAATGTCCAGTTCCGTGGTCCCAATGCATGGATTCTTGCATTCTCCACCATCATTGCGTCCATCGGACTCAATGTAAACTCGATTCCTGTAATCATCGGCGCCATGCTCATCTCGCCACTGATGGGTCCAATCTTCGGAGTGGGCTTCTCACTCGGTACAAATGATGTGGCACAGCTTAAGCGCGCAGCGAGAAACTTCCTCAGGATGATGCTCATCGCACTCCTGGCGTCGTTCATCTATTTCCTTCTCACGCCGCTGTCGCTGAACAACCCTACAGAGATTCTTGCGAGAACGAATCCTACCATATATGACGTACTCATTGCCCTCTTCGGAGGTGCAGCAGGTATGTTCGAGCAGTGCAGGAAGGAAAAGGGCACCGTGTTCTCAGGTGTCGCCATCGCGACAGCATTGATGCCTCCTCTGTGTACCGCCGGCTACGGTATTGCAAGCATGAACCTTCACATATTCCTTGGTGCGCTGTATCTATTCCTGATCAACTGCGTATTCATTGCCCTCGCCACATATCTGATGGTCAAGATACTTGATTTCGAGCCAGTGGCATATGAGGATGCGAAGAAGGAAAGAAGGATCAAGTGGCTCACTGCAGTGATCATGCTGATCTTTATCATCCCAAGCGTATGGTCGGCAGTAAACCTTATCCGCGACACTGAGTTTGACAGCAGGGCGATGGCTTTTGTCAATGAAAACAAAACCATGGACAATGCCATCATCTATGACTACAACATCTCTCATGACGATGGATATAAGCTGGAGATCTTCATCAGCGGAGAGCGTATGGATGAGCTCCATGTCCTGGAGCTTCAGGAGGCGGCAAGCAAGCATGGAATCACAGCAGAGCAGCTCGTAATCCGTGATCATTTCACCTCAGAGAGAGGCGTGGCTTCAGACATCATCAAGGGCATCTATGCTCGCTCAGACGAGCAGATTGCGAAGAGGGATGAAGAGATCGCGAACCTCAAGAAAGAGATGGAAGCAGCTCAGGCAAAGGAACTTCCATATACTCAGATCACAAAGGAGATCGCCAATATCTTCCCTACTGTCGAGTCGCTGAACATCAGCAGCGGAAAGAGCATCACCACAGACAGTCTCAAGGTCACAAACACTCTCCTCGTCATAGCGAAGTCGAGCGAGCCGATGACTATGGGCGACCAGGAGAAGCTCCTCAAGTGGCTCAAGATCAGACTTGACAATGAATCCGTAGAGCTTCAGGTGAAGGACAGATAATCCGAAAGGGCTATGACCTGAATGGGACGTGCCACCCGCGGCACGGAAGCGGGTGTCGGCATCCGCGGCTTGCGTAGCAAGGCGTGATGACGACAGGGTAAAAAGAAATCGGAGGTTTTGCTATTTTCAGCAAAATCTCCGATTCTTTTTACTCCCATGGGGTCATAGCCCCTTTCGGTATCTGTCCTACAGAAGCTTGAGGGCGCGAGCGAGCTGGTCTGGGCAGCTGGTGCCACGTCCGTGGCAGTCGATGCCCTCGAGTCGTGAGATAGCATCAGAGACCTTCATACCAGCGATGAGCGCGTCCACACCAGAGGTGTTTCCCTCACAGCCACGATAGTACTGAACGCGATGAACGGTATCCCCTTTCACCGCGATATCTATACGCACTGAGCAGACCTCAGGGCAGGTCTCAACTGAGAGTACCCTGAGTTCTCCTACTGTGCTGTCAGAAATGATTCTTGGTTCAAACATATGATTACCAAATGATTACTCTATCCTCTGGATTTCTCCACATCTTGTCACCTTCCTTGATGCCGAATGCATTGAAGAAGCCCTCAAGGTTTCTCAGGGACACATTCACGCGGTTCTTGGCGAGAGAATGAACATCCTGCTTGGTAAGGCGAGCCATCTCCTCCTCTGTGATATTTGTAGCCCATACGTGAGCATATCCGAGGTAGAATCTCTGGTCTGAAGTGAAGCCATCAACTGGTGCAGGAACATTTCCAGCATAAGAGTTCTGGAGAGCAGTGTAAGCTACGCGGAGTCCACCCTGATCTGCGATGTTCTCACCGAGTGAGAGCTGTCCATTTGCGAAGAGACCAGGAAGGATCTCCACCTCATTGAACTGATCAACGAGCTTCGATGTGCGAGCCTGGAATGCCTCTGCATCCTCTGCGGTCCACCAGTTGTTCATGTTGCCATCCTTGTCGAAGAGGCGGCCCTGGTCGTCAAATCCGTGAGTCATCTCATGTCCGATGACTACACCGATGGCACCGTAGTTCACTGCATCATCTGCATCTGGGTTGAAGAAAGGTGGCTGCAGGATAGCTGCAGGGAAGCAGATCTCGTTCGTAGTAGGGTTGTAATATGCATTCACAGTCTGAGGAGTCATACCCCACTCTGTACGGTCTGGAGCCTGTCCAAGCTTACTCATGTTATCGGCGATAGCCCATGCGCTTGCTGCCTGAAGGTTGTCGAAGTAGCTGCGTGCAGGATCGACCTCGAGAGAGCTGTAATCCTTCCACTTGTCAGGATAACCGATCTTCACTGTGAAGTTCGAGAGCTTCTCCTGTGCATAAGCCTTGGTAGCATCTGTCATCCACTCGAGAGCATCGATATGCTGTCCGAGAGCCACCTGGAGGTTCTTCACGAGTGTGAGGACCTTCTCCTTGTATGCCTCAGGGAAGTACTTCTCCACATACATCTTGCCGACAGCCTCACCGAGAATGCCGTTTGGCACGCTCATGGCACGCTTCCAGCGTGGCTTCTGTACTGCCACACCACTCATCTGGGTGCTGAAGAAGTCAAATGATGCAGCGTAGAAATCGTCAGAAAGGGATGAAGCGGCGCCGCTGATGAACTGTGCTGCGACATAATCCTTGATGTTATCCAATGACTCCTCTGCAAAAAGCTTTGAGAAACCCTCGAAGAATGAAGGCTGCTCCACTACCATCTTGTCCTGTGCTGGAATGCCAAGCTCAGCGAAGAAAGAAGCGAAGTCGAAACCCTTGTATGCATCGATGAACTGTGCTGAGCTCATAGGGTTGTAGATCTTCTCAATGTCTCTGTTCTGGACATTAGACCAAGAGAACTGAGCGAGCTTGTCCTCGATGGCTACTGCATTTGCAGCCTTCTGCTGTGCATCCTCATAGCCACAGAGAGCGAACATCTTTGCAAGCATCTCGGTATAGCCCTGATGAAGGGCAGCATTTGCTGGGTCTACATAGTAATCACGGTTTCTCATACCGAGGCCACCCTGGCCTATATAGAGAATCTGCATGTCTGAGTCCATGAGGTCAGTCTCCACACCGATGCCGAAGAAACCACCGTCGCCTGTCTTGTTAAGCTCAGCAAGTTTCTTTACAAGAGCATCCTTGTCTGCGACAGCATAGATAGCGTCAAGATGAGGAAGAATAGGCT
>JAKSJL010000101.1 GCA_024398295.1 Bacteroidales bacterium | reverse complement strand
TTCCTCCTTTTCTTTGTAGTCGTCTTCACGCTCTACTGGTTCCCGCTGAAGGGAAGGACCAAAGCACAGAATGTGCTGCTCCTTCTGTCCAGCTGGTTCTTCTATGGCTATGCCAGCATGAAGATGCTGCCTGCTCTCGTCCTGGTGACAGTAGCCTATTACTATCTTGGACTGGGGATCAAGGCTGCCAGGAGTGAGAGAAGCGCCGCGGCGCTAAAGACGCTCGGCGTGGTCCTTGGGGTGGGTATGCTTCTGTGGTTCAAGTACTTGAACTTCTTCATTGAGTCATTTGCTTCGTTGCTGGATGCGAATCCGCACACTTTTGACATAATCATGCCTGTGGGATTGAGCTTCATAACATTCAGGCTCATGAGCTATGTCATGGATATCCATAGGGGCAAGGTCGAGCCTACTACGGACTTCATTGCCTTCGCAGCATACGTGGCATTCTTCCCTTGCGTGCTTTCAGGCCCTATCGACCGTCCTGCATTCATGGGGCAGCTCCAGAAGGGGAGAGACTTCGATTATGACCAGGCTGCTGAAGGAGTGAGACAGTTTCTCTGGGGACTTGCGAAGAAGGTGCTGATCGCTGACCGCTGCGTCTATCTCATTGACCCGGTATGGGAAAACATAGCGTCTGCAAATGGCAGCACCCTGCTCATGGTGGCCATACTCTACTCGTTCCAGATGTACACCGACTTCTCGGGATACTCTGACATGGCGATAGGAGTAGGCAAGCTCATGGGATTCAGGATCGCGAAGAACTTCAACTATCCGTTCTTCGCGACCAATGTAGCCGAGTATTGGCGCCGCTGGCACATGTCGCTCACGTCATGGCTCACAGACTATGTCTTCATGCCTCTGAATGTGGCATTCCGCAATATCGGGAAAGTGGGAATGTGCATTTCCATTGTCATCAATATGGTAGTGGTGGGACTCTGGCATGGTGCCAACTGGACTTATGGCGCATTTGGACTCTATCACGGACTTCTTTTCGTGCCTCTGGTGCTCTCGGGGGCATTCATGAAAAAGCATAAGCTGAAGACGGGACGCTTCGACCTGCCGTCTCTGAAGGATGCGGCGAAGATGCTTTTGACTTTTGCTCTCGTGACCATTGGACTCATCATTTTCCGTGCGGGAAATGTGGCAGAGGCTTGGCAGTTCATCTGCGGTATGATGCATCTGGAGACATTCAAGGGCCTGTGGATGCTGTTCCTTGACCACGATTTCATGACTCGTACGGGACTTATCGTGATACTGCTTATCCTCGAGTGGAGAAACAGGAAGCTGGAATTCCCGCTTGTGGCACTGAAGAACCATCACTGGGCGGTGAGATGGGGTGTATATGTGACCCTTGTCTGCATGCTGGTGATGCTCTGGGGTAAAAACTTAACATTCTTATACGTCGATTTTTGAAACAGTTCGCTATAAAATTCTATGCTGTGCTGCTGGTGGCCCTTGCGGTCATCGGCTACTACGCATTCTGTGTGTCTCCGAAGGTGTCTGGCGACCTGGGCCTTCTCGACCTGGTGCCTTACGGCAAGGAGTACACCCTGAATGTGGGCGGCATGGTGGATGAGGCCAATGATTCCCTATGTGTGACGCTGCTTCACGACATTAAGGAAATATCTGAATTTCCGATAGTTACCATAGGCGATTCGTTCTCGAATCTCGATTACTGCTCGTATCCTCATTTCCTTGGCCGTGACTATGGTCTTAAGGTGGGAAATGTCGAGAGGAATGCGTTCTACCAGCCTGTGCAGGACTATCTTTCTCTGCTTCTGTATGGCGCATTTGAGCCTGGACAGACCGTTATCGTGGAGATAGTGGAGCACTACTGGGTATGGCGCTGCGCTTGGCTTGATTTTGAGAGCCAGGACTATGCGGAGCTTGGGCCGATAGCGCACAGCGAGTGGAAGAAGGACATTCTGTCCGAGGCCGCGAGGTGGGTGCGCCTTGGACTGGGATACAATAATCCCGTGCTGAAGTATAATCTCTGCGCAGACTGCTTCTCGCATCCTACCCGCTCTCGTGAGCTTCATGTCTATAGGGAAGAGATGTCATTCCAGGAGATAGGGCAGGATCAGATAGACCTTGCGGTGGCGAACCTCGAGAGACTCTTCAAGCTGTCGCAGGAGAAGGGCGTGAACATGTACTTCCTCGTCTGCGCGGACAAATATGATTCATACGAGCCATGGATTGAAGGAGAACATCCTGAAAATCCGATACTTGCATCATTGCCTGAAAACGACCACATCATAAGTATGACTCCTTATGTGCGCGAGCTCATTGGCTCTGGCGTGAAGGATGTATATCAGATTAACGATGGCCACGCCTCCACGGTAGGCGCCGCCCTTACTGCGAAAGTCATATATGAAACATGCCTATCTGATACTTGCGCACGCTGATTTTGAGCTGCTCCAGAGGCTTGTGTGTGCTCTGGACGATGCCAGAAACGACATTTTCGTGCACATTGACCGTAAGGTGAAGGAACTCCCTTCGCTTGAGACGAAGCATGCCGGGCTCTTCATGCTTGAGGACCGTGTGGACGTGTGCTGGGGCGACATTTCGGTCGTTGAGGCTGAGTACAAGCTCTTCGAGGCTGCCATCATGAATGATGTGTATGCCTACTACCATCTCCTGTCGGGCGCGGATCTGCCGCTGAAGTCGCAGGACGCCATCCACAAGTTCTTCATGATGAATAGGGGGAAGGAGTTCATTGGCTTTTCGACATACAACTGCGTGGAGGAAGTGCGCCGCAAGGTGAACCGCTGGCACATTTTCCCACGCGACTTCAAAAATAGGTCACAGCTGAAGCGTGCCCTGCGCGCGGGTTTTCTGAAACTTCAGGAAATGCTTCATATAGAGCGCAATAAGCAGGAAATCTTCCGTAAGGGTACCCAATGGGTCAGCGTCACGGACGGCTTCGCGCGTCATCTGGTGGCCGCCAAGCCTTGGGTGATGAAGACCTTCACGCACACTTTCTGCCCGGACGAGATCTACAAGCAGACAGTGTGCTGGGCGTCAGGCTTTCGCCAGAGGATTTATGACCTCTACGATGAGGGCAATGGCTGCATGCGCGCCATAGGCTGGAAAGACGGCACCATCAGGGACTGGACGATGGAGGACTACGACGAGCTGAAGGCGTCTAACATGCTGTTTGCCAGGAAGTTCTCATCTCGTCACATGGATATAGTGGAAAAGATATGCGAATCTCTGTAATCACTCCGGTCTACAATGCATCCGCCACCCTGAGGCGATGCCTGGACTCCTTGGCGGCGCAGACCTACAGGGAGATGGAAATAGTGCTTGTGGATGACTGCAGCCGCGACGACAGCATGGCTATGCTGAAGGAGTTCGCGGCGTCGCGCGCTGATGTGAAGCTGATCCACCACGAGGTGAACAGGGGAGTAGCGAATGCTAGAAATACAGGCCTGGACGCTGCTACAGGCGACTTTGTGTACTTTCTCGATGCCGATGACTGGCTGGAGCCGGACGCATTGGAACAAATGGCGCGGAACGCGTCGGAGGGAATGGACATCGTCGGCTGCGAATGGAGGCTCGCCTTCGAGAAGAGCGAGCGAATGATGTCGCAGCCGGACTTCGGGAGCCCTCTGGAGGCCATGCAGCAGATGATGTATGGCCGCATGCGCTGGAATCTGTGGCTCTTCATGGTGCGTCGCGAGCTCTACGAAGGCATCCGTTTCGTGCCGGGGCAGGATATGGGCGAGGACATGCTGGTGATGCATCGCCTCTTCATGAAGGCGTCCCGCGTGGGGCTGGTGCAGAAGCATCTCTATCATTACGCGCAGCCGAACCTCTCAAGCGCGTTTTCGGAGAAGCTGATTTCGCAGGTAAGTGCCAATGTATCAGCGCTTGAGGCTGAGGTGAGGCGCTCGTCGTACAGCGAGCAGCTCCTTCCGCTCATGCCGTATCTGAAGCTGAACATCAAGCTTCCGCTGCTGATGACCGCCGACAGGTCGCAGTACCGTCGATGGATGGAGTGGTGGCCTGAGGCCAATGCTTCAGCGATGTCAAATCCGGCACTTCCACTCAGGACCCGCTTGCTGCAGTGGTGCGCCTCGAAAAGGCTGTGGGCAGTGGTATGGCTGTATGATATGATCGTTACGAAATTTCTTTACGGAGTCATTTACAAGTGAAGATAATTTACAATATAGCAGGAACTTACCGCTCTGGAGGAATGGAGCGAGTGCTGGCGGGCAAGGCGAACTGGCTCGCTGAGCACGGTCACGATGTGCTCATCGTGACCACCGATCAGCGTGGCCGCGAGCCGTTTTTCGCCCTCGCCGAAGGCGTGCGCTGCATCGATCTGGGCATTGACTACGAGACAAACAATGGAGGCTCCTTCCTGAACAAGCTCATTCATTATCCTTTCAAGCAGTTGAGGCATAAGCGCGCCCTTCGGGCATTGCTCCTTCGCGAAAAGGCTGATGTGGTGGTGTCTATGTTCTGTGGCGAAGCGGGCCTTCTTCCATCCATCAAGGATGGCTCGAAGAAGGTCCTGGAGATCCATTTTTCCAGGATGAAGCGCATCCAGTATGGCCGCAAGGGCATCTGGGCGCTGGCTGACAAGTTTCGCTCGTGGCAGGACGTGCGCATTGCAGGCAAGTACGACAAGTTCGTGGTCCTCACCGAGGAGGACAGGAAGCTCTGGGGAGAGCTTCCGAACATCTGCGTTATCCCGAACGCATCGCCATTTGAGGGCGTGGAGCCATCGGCGCTGACAGAGCGCCGCGTGATCAGCGTCGGGCGCCTCTGCTACCAGAAGGGCTACGACAGGCTGATCGATGCGTGGAGCATCGTTCATGCGCAGGCGCCCGACTGGGTGCTGGACATCTACGGCGGCGGCGAGCTCCAGGGCGAGCTGCAGGCGCAGATCGACCGCCTCGGCCTTGCCGACAGCGTCCATCTGCTCCCACCTACCTCCGACATCGCTTCTGCCTACCAGAGTGCTTCAGTCTTAGCCCTTTCCTCTCATTATGAGGGACTTCCAATGGTTCTGCTCGAGGCCCAATCCTTCGGCCTCCCGCTCATCTCATTCGCATGCCAATGCGGCCCGCGCGACGTCATCACCGACGGCCAGAACGGCTTCCTAGTCGCCGAGGGCGACATCCATGCCCTCGCTGACCGCCTCCTCGCGGTCATCTCCGACCCCGCCCTCCGCTCCCGCCTCGCCGCCTCCTCCCTCGCGAACGCCTCCGCCTTCACCCCAGCCGCCATCATGTCCCGCTGGGACTCCCTTTTCCGCAGTCTCTAGCCTCTTCCT
>JAKSJL010000100.1 GCA_024398295.1 Bacteroidales bacterium | reverse complement strand
ATTCCTTTCACAGTAATTATTTTCTGGAGATAACCTTCTTCGCTGCCTCTGCGATATGAGCGGCATCAAGTCCATAGGCGGCAAGCAACTCTGCTGGAGTGCCGGACTGGCCCCAGAGATCCTTGCCATTTATGAACTCCATAGGAGTAGGACAGTTTGCCGCAAGCACTCCGGCGATGAGCTCTCCGAGTCCACCTGCCATGTTATGCTCCTCAGCGACTACCAGCGCGCCTGTCTTTTTCGCCGAAGCGATGATAGCCTCCTCATCAAGAGGCTTGATGGTAGCTATATTGATGACCTCAGCGCTGACGCCAGCCTCCTCGAGGGCCTTCGCAGCCTGGATGGCCTCCCATACCATGTGTCCTGAAGCGACAATGGTAACATCTGTACCCTCATTCATCACATAAGCCTTTCCGATCTCGAAAGTCTGCTCATCTGGAGTGAAAATAGGCATGGATGGACGACCGAAACGAAGGTAAACCGGTCCTTCGTACTCAGCGGCAGCGAGTGTAGCAGCCTTGGTCTGATTATAGTCGCAGGCATTGATCACCACCATACCAGGAAGAGCTCTCATAAGAGCCACATCCTCCATAGTCTGGTGTGTAGCGCCATCCTCTCCGAGGGTGATGCCGGCATGCGAAGATGCGATCTTCACATTTGTATGTCCATAAGCCACTTCCTGGCGGACCTGGTCATACACGCGGCCTGTCACAAACTCCGCGAACGAGCCGATGAACGGAATCTTTCCGGTAAGGGCAAGACCAGCAGCGACACCCACCATGTTTGCCTCAGCGATACCGCACTCGATGAATCTGTCAGGGTTCTCAGCAGCGAACTTATCCATCTTGAGGGATGGCATGAGGTCAGCGGTCAACGCCACCACGGCTGGATTCTTTCTTCCAAGCTCAGTGAGAGCATCGCCGAATCCGCTACGAGTATCTTTCTTTCCTGTAACAATGTATTCCTTCATAATCATTCCTCCTATTAATAGTCACCAAGTGTCTCCTCAAGCTGAGCAAGAGCCTCAGCGCACTGCTCCTCAGATGGAGCCTTGCCGTGCCACTTGTGTGTACCGGCCATGAAATCCACGCAATGACCCATCTCGGTCTGGAGGAGGATCATGGTAGGCTTGTCAGCACTGCTCTTTGCGATGTCGAAAGCAGCGAGTATCTTCTCGAAATCATGTCCATCATCGACTGTCACTACGTTCCAGCCGAATGAGCTCCACTTCTCCGCGAGGTCCACAAGTCCGCCGACTTCCTCTACCCTACCGTCGATCTGCTGGCAGTTCCAGTCAGTGATAGCCACGAGGTTGTTCAGCTTATGGTGTGCAGCAAACATGGCTGCCTCCCAGATCTGTCCCTCCTCGGTCTCACCGTCGCCGCAGAGCACATACACGCGGTTTTCGTCGCCGTCCATCTTCTTCGCGATAGCAAGGCCTGCCGCTACAGAGACGCCCTGTCCAAGTGATCCTGATGGCTGGAAAACGCCAGGAAGATCATGCGACACGCATGGATGGCCCTGAAGTCTGGTGCCAAACTTTCTCAAGGTAGCAAGCTCGGACACTGGGAAATAACCGGCGCGTGCAAGGCAAGAGTAATAGACTGGTGCGATGTGACCGGCAGAAAGGATGAATGCATCTGCTCCCTTGGCATCCCTGGTCCATGTAGCGGGATCATGCTTCATAACATTGAAAAACAGAGCGACCATCGCCTCGGTACTGCTCAGGGAGCCTCCCGGATGGCCTGATTTCGCTGCAGTGACCATGCGCACGATGTCACGGCGTACCTGCGAAGCGATCTTGATAAGTTCTTGAACTTCTGCCATTATATGATTGATTAGTTTTTTCTCAGATGACAAAGATAGTAAAATTATCCTTCTTTCTGCGCCATTGGCATAATATTGAATGTGGGAAAAAAGAGTTATATTTGTGGTTTAATTATTGACGCCAATGAAGAACATCCGCAACTTCTGCATCATTGCCCACATCGACCACGGCAAGAGCACGCTGGCTGACCGCCTCCTTGAGCTCACCAGGACCCTCAATGAGCGTGATATGGAAAACCAGGTGCTGGACGACATGGATCTTGAGAAGGAAAAAGGAATCACCATCAAGAGCCACGCCATCCAGATGGACTATATGTACCATGGAGAGCAGTACAAGCTTAACCTCATCGACACTCCGGGACATGTGGACTTCTCCTACGAGGTCTCACGCTCCATCGCTTCCTGCGAGGGCGCTCTCCTCGTCGTTGACGCCACCCAGGGTATCCAGGCACAGACCATCTCAAACCTCTACCAGGCCATTGACCATGGTCTGGAGATCATACCTGTCCTGAACAAGATAGACATGGACGCAGCGCAGGTGGAGGTCGTCTCAGACCAGATCTGCGACATGCTCGGATGCGACCCTGACGACATCTTCAAGGTATCGGCCCGCACAGGAGAAGGCGTTCCGCCTATCCTCGACGCGATCGTGGAGCGCATTCCTGCGCCTGTCGGCGACCCTGACGGCCCTCTGCAGGCCCTCATCTTCGACTCAGTATTCAACTCCTTCAGAGGAGTCATCGCATACTTCAAGATCAAGAACGGCTCCATCCGCAAGGGCGACAAGGTCAAGTTCTTCAACACAGGCATGGAGTATGAAGCCGAGGAGGTCGGAGTCCTCAAGCTCAAGCTCAAGCCTACAGACAGCGTGGAGTGTGGCGACGTAGGATATATCATCTCCGGCATCAAGAGCGCCGCCGAGGTGAAGGTCGGTGATACCATCACCCATCTCGAGAAGCCTTGCTCGGAAGCCATCGCTGGATTCGAGGAGGTCAAGCCTATGGTCTTCGCCGGTATGTATCCTGTGGATGCATCCAAGTTCGAGGAGCTCCGCACAGTTCTCGAGAAGTTCCAGCTGAACGACGCCTCGTTTGTATACGAGCCCGAGTCGTCTCTCGCCCTCGGATCAGGTTTCCGCTGCGGATTCCTCGGTCTTCTCCACCTGGAGATTGTCCAGGAGAGACTCTTCAGAGAGTATAACATGGACGTCATCACGACTGTCCCTAATGTATCATATAAGGTATACACCACCCAGGGCGAAGTCCTGGATGTACATAACCCTTCCGGCATGCCGGCCCCTACCCTCATAGACCATATCGAGGAGCCGTTCATCCGCGCCCAGATCATCTCGAAGTCTGACTACTTCGGAGTGATCATGAAGCTGTGCCTGGACAAGAGAGGAACCCTCGTGAGCCAGCACTTCATCACTGCAGACCGCGTGGAGCTGAACTACGACATGCCACTCTCAGAGATCGTCTTCGGTTTCTATGATAACCTGAAGACCATCTCCAGAGGCTACGCATCGTTCGACTACCACATCACAGGCTATCGCCCAGCGAAGCTTGTACGCCTGGACATCCTCCTCAACGGAGAGCCTGCAGATGCACTCTCTACCCTTATCCATGAGGACAATGCCTACGATTTCGGACGCAAGATGTGCGTGAAGCTGAAGGACCTCATCCCTCGTCAGCAGTTCGATATCCCTGTCCAGGCTGCCATCGGAGCGAAGATCATCGCCCGCGAGACAGTGAAGCAGGTGAGAAAGGATGTGACAGCGAAGTGCTACGGAGGTGATATCACCCGTAAGAGAAAGCTGCTGGAGAAGCAGAAGGAAGGAAAGAAGAGAATGCGCCAGATCGGTACCGTGCAGGTACCTCAGAGCGCGTTCATGGCAGTGCTCAAACTTGACTAAATAGATATGATTATCATCGACGGAAAGGCTCTATCTGCGGAGCTAAAGGCGCAGATGGCTTCCGGCATGCCTAGAATCATAGAGCGCTACGGACGTGTCCCCCACCTCGTAGTGATACTCGTAGGCGAGAATCCGGCAAGTCAGACTTATGTTCGAAACAAGGCCAAGGGCTGCGAGGCCGTAGGCATGAAGAGTACGGTTATCACTCTATCTGAGGACATATCAGAAGCAGAGCTTCTTCAGGAGATAGAGAACCTGAATGCAGACGACTCTGTAGACGGAATCCTCGTGCAGCTCCCCCTCCCCAAGCATATCAGGGAGCAGAAAGTTATCGACACTATCTCGTACGAGAAGGACGTGGATGGCTTCCACCCAGTGAATGTAGCCCGTCTCTGGCAGAACAAGCCATGCATCGTGGCGTGTACCCCAAAGGGCATCATGGAGATGCTGAAGGCATACGGCATCATGCCGGAAGGCAAGAGAGCTGTGGTCATCGGAAGGTCAAACATAGTAGGCAAGCCCATTGCGAAGCTCCTGCTTGATGCCAATGCCACCGTTACCATTGCCCATTCGCGCACCGAGGATCTCCCTTCAGTCACCCGCGAAGCGGACATCCTGGTAGCCGCCATCGGCAAGCCAAACTTCGTCACCGCTGACATGGTGAAGGAAGGCGCAGTGGTCATCGATGTGGGCATAAACCGCACGGAGGATGGCAAGCTCTGCGGCGATGTGGACTTTGCCAATGTCTGCGAGAAGACATCATTCATCACCCCAGTCCCTGGTGGAGTAGGGCCGATGACCATCACGATGCTTCTGCAGAACACCATCGAGTGCTTCGAGAACAGAATGACATCACAAGTATAAGATAAAGCTGCTCCCCTTCTCTGGAGAGCAGCTTTATCTTTAGTTACTCAGCAGGATTACTCTGCCTTAGGCTCCTCAACTGGCTGAGGCGCATTCTTGCTCTTCATGACAAGGAATGCCACCAGGGCAGCCGCAACGACAAGGAGGCCGATAGAGAGGAGTGGCCTGAACCTGAACCAAGCGATTAGGATCACGACGAGAGACCATACACATCCGAGTACATTGGTAACAAGCTTCACACCGAGATTTGCCACCTTCGCGAGGAAAGGAATGACCTTGAGGATGGTTACAAGGAAGCCGAAGATGTTATAGAATCCAGCGCAGCAGATGATGATGCCGAGGATACGGAAGATCCAAAGCATGGCCTTATTTGCCTGCTGCTTGGCCTCGAACATCTCCTCCATGGTCTTTGTGCCCATGCTGAGGGTGCAGAGGCTCTTGCCGTTCTTGTGAACGAAAGGCTTGAAGCTGTTTCCATCCACTACAGCGAGGATAGACGCATCACCGTCATTTGACTGGGTGAATGTGATTCTCACGTCACCGATCTCAGGAACCTGAGGTGAACGACCGAGATAGATGGTGTTATTCACTACATGGACATACATGGTAGAGTCCTTCGCTGCGGTCACAGGTGACTTGATAGCCTTTATGGCTGCATTCCACTCATTGATAAGCTCTGGCTTAACCTCCATGT
>JAKSJL010000010.1 GCA_024398295.1 Bacteroidales bacterium | reverse complement strand
CAGGATATCACCGAGGAGACTGCATATGCTCCAGGTGCTGTGAAGTATGTGAAGTTCGACGGCTCATACGCAGCAGGTAAGCTTGCTGTAAATGATAAGACATTCGCTTCTGTCCTTAACCCTGTCGCAGAACTTAACATGGATCAGTGGGAGCGTCATAAGATCACTCTCTATGGTTTCTATGTAGGAGAGGCAAGCAATGTTCACGTTATCGTCCCTGTAGCAGTGGAGGATATCGCCCTCGAGGGCCAGATCCTTGCTCAGTTCGAGATCGAGACCAGCGCATTTGCTGATGCAAACAAGAACACATTCCCTACGACCAGGTCATTCGCAGCTATCGAAGGCCCAGGCTCTATCACTTACGTTCCATTTGATATCGAGAATACCGATCCAAACCAGAAGTATGTGATGGATATCTCAGGTAATGACCCACGTTGTACAGGCCCATGGCCAGGTGACTATTGGCTCATCGTTGCTGATACACCTGTGAAGGCAGGTGCTGAACTTCAGATAAAGCTCGGAGCTCGTACATCTGCTACTGGTCATAAGTACTGGATTCTTGAGTACCTCGATGGTAAGCTCTGGAAGACAGCTGGTACTGAGCTCATGTCTACAGATATGCCAGCAGGACAGAATGTAGCTTATACCCATGCGATGAACTCTGATGGCTCTACAAACGTAGCTATCAAGGAGAATGTCATCATCACCAAGAACATGGACAAGATGCAGTTCCGTTTCCGTTGCGCTGCAAACTGGCAGGCAAACGGTTCAGGCGCGCTTGCAGCACGTAATGGTGGTTCGGCTCGTCTCGCTGTGAAGAATGCTTACCAGCCAGTCATCATCCTTCTCAAGGACGGTGATGGAAATGCTACAGAGGATCCAGAGCCTATCTACGCAACTGTAGAGACTTCAGCTAAGCTCCTCACCTTCGAGGGTATGCCAGCTGAGCCTAAGGTTCTCAAGGTTAAGTCAACTCATGACTTCACTATCAATACTACTGCTCCTTGGCTCCACCTCAGCGCTACTGAGGGCGTAGCAGGTGAGCAGACCGAGATCGAGGTCAAGTGTGATACTACCGCTCTCTCAACTCTCCGTCAGTCAGTTCTCACCATCAAGTCTGAGGATACTGTAGTTGAGATCCCTGTTGTGCAGTCTGCTGCAGGTCAGGATCTTGATGCATTCATCTCAGTAGGTGCAAACTCTGCAGAGGTGGGTTACAAGTCACAGTCACTTACAGTCAAGGTTCAGTCAACAGACGCATATGAGGTTTCTTCAGATGTAGACTGGATCTCACTCACTCCATTCACAAAGAGCATGGTGAACAAGACCGAGGAGACTCTCTATATCGCAGAGAATGAAAGCTCTGTCGAGGATAGAATCGGTCACGTGACCTTCGCTATCCCAGCAAAGAACGTCGAGACCGTACTCACAGTAAAGCAGGGCCACAAGCCAGCTGCTCCTTCAAATACGATCTTCGAGGATGACTTCGAGTGGATGCGCTCATACATTGATTATTACAATGCAAACTCAGGTAAGGTAGTCGGCAAGACCATCGAGGACAAGAATGCTTCTGCAAACTCTCCTCAGATCTACGACTCTAACTTCGTAGGCCTTACTGATGCATTCGTAAAGCGTGGCTGGTCTGACCTCAATGCTGCAGGCAAGATGGTTTACATCAACGATGCATACCTTAAGTTCAGCAAGACAGGTGGTAACAATACAGCTGTAGCTATCTCACTCGAGCAGTATCTCCCTACCACTATGGATCTCACTGTATCATTCGACTATGCAATGCAGATCCAGGGCTCAGGTACCGTGGATGAGGGTCCTATCGTACTCAAGGTTCTCGGTGATGGTACTTTTGAGAATGGCACAAAGTACAGTGATCCTATCACTACCGCTCAGAAGACAGGTGAACTCTTCTGGAACAAGGCTGAGGGCATCCGTATCAACGGAGCTTCAGGAAACACCCAGATCGTATTCATCAATGGTAGAGTGATCAATGGTGACAGTTACAACTGGTCAGTAGCAGGTGCTGGTCGCTTCTTCCTTGATAATGTAAAGATCGAGAAGGCAAAGGCTGCCCCTCAGGTTATCTGGAGTGACAACTTCGACTGGCTCAAGGACATGATCGCTGAGTACAATGCTGCAAATTCAAACCCTATCGGTAACTCAGTAGAAGGTCACACTCCTGCAGAGTACTCTGTGGCTTCAGGCGCAAATGCTCCTAACGCATATACAGCTGAACCATTCAAGTCAAAGTTCCCTGCAGCCCTTGCTGCAGCAGGCTACACTGACCTGAACGCGGGCGCAAAGGTTATCTATCCTCAGGACACTTACCTCAAGTTCGGTAAGACCAGCGCTCACACCAGTCTTCAGTTCGCACCATTCGCTTCACAGAGCGGTGCTGCTGACTATGAGCTCTCATTTGACTGGTGCCGTCACGTGCAGGGAACTGCTATTATCGATCCAGTTCAGCTCGTGGTAGTGATTTCCGGTGACGGTATGTTTGAGAATGGTACAAAGGTCAGCGATCCGCTGGAGACTCCTCAGAAGTATGTTCAGAAGGATGATGCTGCTGGAGAGCCAGGAATGGCAGAGATGTTCTGGACAAACTCTACAGTGAAGATCTTCGGTGCTACACCTTCTACAAAGATCAACATCGTGTATAAGGATTGTCTCAAGGATGACGGTACATACAACTGGACAGTGTCTGGTGCACACCGTTACCATATCGACAACATCAAGGTCGTGAAGTAAATCTCACACCCCATAATAAGAAGAGTCCGACGCAATCGCGCCGGACTCTTTTTTATGCCTTTAAGAAATGTTTTATTATCTCTTTCTGCGTCTATAGATTATCGCAGCTCCAAGGATAGCAATAAGACCTGGTATGATGTAGCCGTAAAGACTCTTGATCCATGGCATGTGCATAGGCGTAATCTTGATGTCTGAGTCCTTGTAAGGCTTGTGCGCTGGAGATATCGGGAATTCTCCGTAGCAGAGCCAGCGGAATGAGTGAGGGAGCATGTCGAAATTGTACGCTCTATTCTGCTGCCTGCTTGCGAGCTGGAGGAAGGAGTTTGAGTAGCAGTCTGCGTCACCCACGATGATGACTCTCTGCTCCTTGTCTTCACCGGTGCTGCGCTTTAGGGCGAGTGCCAATGCCTTCGATCCCACAGTCGAAAGTGTGTCACTCCTAAGCAGCGTGATAGGGCTGAATATGCTCGTGTCGATTGACTCCAATGATACGGCTCCAGGCATTTCCACTGAAGATGTGGCTTGGTATCGCATCATCGATCTGTAGAAACCCTTCATCTCATCGGCAGCAGCCTGTGTGGCGCGCCCGGAAACATTGTTTTCGCTATCTATATCTACACCAGCTTTGACTCCGAAGCGTGATAGAAGTGGATTGATGACACTCTGTCTACCTGCGTCGGTAAGTATCATGAGGTTCCCTCCTCTCTCGATGAATGAGTCTACGGCTGCGAGGTCATCATCAGAAAATGATCTTAAAGGGTCAGGGATGAAAAGAATGTGTATATTCTCTGGCACGCCTTCGCTGAGTTCGATCTCCTCAAGGTCGAAGCCTTGGTTGATCATGGCATTCCTGAAGCGTCCATTGGTGGCGAAAAGGGAGAAGTCCCTGTCGCTTTTCCTCTTCACTGAGCGCTCTCCGTGTCCTGTGACTGTAGCCACCTTCACAGGGTCCTTTATCATCTTCTTCATCGCGGACGATATCTCCTTCTCCTGAGGGTGGTGGAACATGTCGTCAAATAGCCTCAGACGCGCCTCTTCGCCGCTCTGGCGTCTAATCACGCGCACGAACTGATAGCCTTCCTCTGCGAGGTCGATCTCATCTTTCAATGATTCTGCGGTGACGAGCTTGGCATTCTTGTATCCCTTGATCTTCGCTATTTCCTTCGCGATCTGCTCCTCGCTCATGCCAGGATATTTGTTCAGAATGGAGGTGTCCTTGATAGGAGAATAGTAGTAGACATACTTCATCTTCATCTCAGGCTTGAATCTGAGATAGTCCTTGAAGTGCTCCATGTCTTTCATCTGCTTGCTTGGCACATAGCTACTGAATTCCTCATCCTGGACATCGACGTAGGTCGTGATGGTCATGCCGCCGGGAAGCTGCTTCATCACTTCCTGGCTCTCCTTTGAGAGTGTGCGTGAATCAGCGTATGTGGCGTCCCAAAAGGCCTTGAGTGATGGGCGGGAGCTGATGAAGCCCACGAGCACGAGGACGGCCAGGGCTGCGCCATAGCGCAGACACTTGCCGGCCGCTGTGCGTCTGGCCTTCCTGTTTTCGAGCAATATCACTGACAGTGCGAGGAAGAAGCCTGTCACTGCGAGGAAATAGATGATGTCATCTGTGCACACCAGGCCTCCCACCATCGTGCTTGCGCGTCCCTTGATGGAGAGCCAGTATGTGATCTCCCTGAAGAGGGGAGACTCCTGTCCTACTGTGCCGATGAAATTGAATACAGCCAGTGCACTGATGGTCGCCACCGCAGCCACCACCTGGTATGAGGTGAGCGTGGACATGAAGAGTCCAATGCTGCAGTATGTCATGATCAGCAAGAACATTGACAATAGGCACGCTAGCATCAGTGTCACGTCTGGATGTGGCACTACTAAGCAAACTGTGACTGCTGGTAGGGCCAGTATGCCCACAAGCACCAGCGTGCAGTATATCATGGCCAGGAACTTGCCGGCGATGATCTCCTTGCTGCTGACTGGTGATGAGTAAAGAAGCTTGTCCGAGCCAGATGCATACTCGCGGCTCATCAAGTTCATTGTCAAAAGCGGGATGTATAGATAGATGCTGTCCTGGATGACTTCGTAGATACCCTGGCCTCCGAGCACCACTCCAGCTGTCGCGCTGAAAGTGATGGCTCGCCCAAGTGCCTTGATCTTCACTATCTCATTCAGGATGTCGTTGAAGGCGCCGCCTATCTGGGCAGCTAGCACTACAAGAAGTATCCATGCTACAGGTGAATAGAATAGGGTCGCAAGCTCTGTCTTTGCGATTCTCCTGATTATCCTGGTATCCATGTCTATGCCCTCCTTCTATGCATTAGCACAGCTACGGCCATCGCAAGTATCAGTAGAGGCAGGATGAATACATACGCTGCCTTGATGATGCCGATGTCATCGCTTGTGATGTTAAACGACGTGTCCATGGCTGGAATGCGGTCTATTCGTACAGGGAACCTTCCACCGGAAATCCAATGGAAACCCTTGGTTATCAGCCTATAATTTGCTGCTTCGAAGCCTTCGCGACCTATGGACATTTCCTGGTTTGAGAGGCAGTCTGCATCTGCTGCCACTAGAATTCTCTGGTCGCCCTTTGTCAATGCGTATGCAGTCACGAATGTGCCAAGAATTTCTCCTGATTTCTCATCGCACTCGACTATGTCGTCCTTGAAGCCACTGTAGTCGCTTTCAAGCCATGACTCTTTAGGAGTCGTGAGCAGTGCTTTGGCGTCGAAAGCGCTTTCTACGCTTTCAAGTGCCAAGCAGCCTGGCATGGTCACACGGGCATTTCCAGACGCTAAGTCATTGAAACAGTCGTCTATGGCGCCTACATTCTCTGCTTCCTTGGCGAGTACTAGGCTTGAGGAGAAGTCCTCGGACTTCTTCGCTATCTGCCGATCCGAGACCTTGAGCCCAAGTTCGTCAAGCAGCGGCTTGACTACTTTCTGGTGACCGTAGTCAGTGAGAAGCATCATGTTTCCGCCACGGCTGAGATAGGACTTGTAATTCTCCATCTGCTGCTCGGAGAACTCCTCGGAAGGGTCTGCCACAATAAGCATGTCTATGCTCTCAGGGATGGCTTCGTCGAGAGAGACGTAAACTATGTCGAAACCTTGGTTTACAAGCGCATAGCGCTGGCTTGTGGTCACCGTGAAGTCACTGTAATCCTGTAGGGATGTCCCGCTCAATGTACGTTCTCCATTTCCTCTGGCGAATCCTATGATAGGAGGCTCTCCTGTGAGTTTCGACAGAGCTGCTGTGACCTCTGCCTCGGAAGGCTCCCTTTGATTGTCTGCGTAGTCGCGAAGCACAGATGTCTTTCCCTGGTAAATGACCTCGCGGACGAAAGCGTTTCCTTCGGCTTTCGTGACATCCACGTCCTTCATCTGTTCAGGTGTGCGGAACATCCTTGGATTCATGTTGTAGACGGTCGTGAAGTAATCTCTCGCTTCATCGAGTGTCATAGTCGACATCTTGGGACTTGTCTGCTTGCTCACACAGTCATCATAGTAATAGATGGTATGCTCCTCGATGTCTGGCTTGGTGAGCTTATACTGCTCGAATACGCTTCTTGGTGGCTGGCTTGAGAGCAAATACGGTGAGGAGTTGTTGTCAAACAGGTTTATGTAGTTGTTCACCACTATCTTTCCCTCCATCTGACGCACTATCTCCCTGGATCCTTCGGTGATGGAATTCTGTTTGTTCCTGGTTGCGTCATAGATGCCTATGAGCGACGGGCGTGAGCTGACGAAGCCTATGCCGGCCACGGCGATGAACAGTGCAGTGGCTACCGCACATCTTCTAGTCTTCGACAGGCTCAGTCGAGGGAAAGAAATCCTCATGACTGTGAGACCTACGAAAAGTAGTATGATGGCTACATAGTAGAAGAAGTCATCTGTCCTGAAGACACCTTCCATGAAGGCTGATGTCCTCGTGTTTATCGACAGCCAATGGGCAATGTTCCTGAGCACTTCGTAGTAGCGTCCCATGCTTCCTATCCTTCCCAGGATGGCGAGGGTCGCCAATGTACCAACGGCCGCAACCACCTGGTAGGTGGTAAGTGACGAGAAGAACAGTCCAATGGCGCAGGAAGCCAGGATCTGCAGATACAGTCCCAAAAGTCCTACGAGCACAGGTGCTAGGTCAAAGTTCGGAATGAAGAATACGCTTCCCATTACAGTGAGGGAAGGTATGATCATCAGACACAGTCCCATGATAGCTGCTGCGAGGAACTTTCCTATCACGAACTGAGTGGAGGTGACAGGGGATGAGTATACCAGCTTGATCGAGCCAGACGAGGTCTCCCTCGCTATGAGGCCCATGGTCAGAAGTGGGACATAGATGTAGATGTTCCGGACTATCGAAGCGAGGAAACCGGTAGGGTGGAGGTAGACCTGCGATGTTATGGGGAAATCATAATCATAAAGGTCCACTAC
The DNA here is from genome assembly GCA_024398295.1 of Bacteroidales bacterium. Lineage (GTDB taxonomy): Bacteria > Bacteroidota > Bacteroidia > Bacteroidales > UBA932 > Cryptobacteroides. Next base: position 33,272 of record JAKSJL010000010.1, on the reverse strand, counting down.
GCTCACTATGGGTGAGAGCTCACTTATGAAGCTGGATGAAGTCAGTGCAGCGAATACGACCAGGATGAACCACGCAATCGGTGAACCGAACAATGCTTCCAGCTCCGTGCGCATGATGCGCCCTATGATGCGTGTACCTTTAGACATTGTTCTTCAACTTTCCTGAGAGTTGTGCAAATATCACGTCGAGGGAGGTGTGGTCAAGTGCAATTTCTTTTAGGTGCCACCCCTGCTGGATGCTCTGCTCAATCACCTTTTCGGTGATCTCGTCGCTTCCGTTGAAACGCACACGGAAGCTGCCCTTGGACAGTTCCTCAACGTTCAGCACATCACCGATGGCTGCTAGCTCCTCCTTGGTCGGAGGTACTCCGAAACTGGCGGTAAAGCTGTTAGGGACCACGTAGTCATTGAATTCCTTCATCGATCCGGCGAATACCACGTGTCCGTGGTCGATCATCCTGATCTCGTCGCAAGTCGCCTGGACTTCCGAGAGGATATGTGTGGAGATGAGCACTGCATGGTCTACGGCGATCTCCTTCACGAGGTTCCTTATCTCTACGATCTGGTTTGGATCCAGACCGTTGGTCGGCTCATCCAGAACCACGAAGCGAGGGTCGTGTACAATGGCCTGAGCTATGCCCACACGCTGCTGGTAACCTCCTGAGAGGTTCTTTATCAGTCGGTTGCTGAAATGAGCGATTTCGCATCTTTCCTTGGCCGCATCCACGGCCTTTCTGATCTTCGATGGGTCCATGCGCCTGAGTACGGCGCAGTGCACCAGGTACTCGTCCACCGTCAGGTCTGGGTGAAGAGGTGGTTTCTGAGGGAGGAAACCGATCTCACGCTTCGCTTCCACGGGGTTCTTCCTTAGGTCTATTCCATTTATGAGGACATCACCTTCGGTCTGGTTAAGCACTCCGCAGATGATGTTCATTGTCGTGGACTTACCTGCTCCGTTTGATCCGAGAAGGCCTAGGATGCCATTCTTTTCAATGGAGAAGTTAATATCCCTGATGGCCCAATCCACCGCATATCTGTGTGACAGGTGGATGACGTCTACTATGTTTGGCATTGTTAAGTTCGTTTATTTGAGTTTACTGCTGTGATGCTATCTCCTTCATCACCTTCTCTGCTCTGGCGTAACCATCTGCTGGGGCCTTCCAGATGAGGGCGAGGACTACGCAGCCCAGGGCTCCCATGATAACCGAAACCACGAATACCGAGTTCCAGCCGAAGTTCTCGGCGAGCGCACCGAAGCCTACACCTGAAATGAGCGGCGCGATATAGCCGAAGATTCCGAGGATACCATTGGCAGTGCCACATGCAGAGCGGGTGGCCTGCTGGCTGGCGCATATACCGAGGAGGGCCTGAGGACCGTAGATGAAGAAGCTTGACATGATGATGCAGATGATGCTGAGCACTGTCGCCTCCTTAGGAAGCTGCCAGAAAGCCAGTACCATGAGGGTCGCACCGATGGTGCAGATGAGGCAGGTCTGGTGCGCCTTCGACTTCATCACCTTATCGGAGAACCATCCGAAGAAGAGCATGCCGACGATGCCACCGCCGATCTCTGAAGCAGCCACTACAGTACCTGCAAGGCCAATGCTGAGGCCCTTGAAGTCAGTGAGTATGCTGGTTCCCCAGTCGAGGATGGTGAAACGGATGATGTATACGAAGAAGTTCGCGAGAGCGAGCATCCAGATGATCGGGTTCTTGTATACCATCTTGTTCATGAAGGCGGTCTTCTGGGAAGAAGTGAGCTCAGGCTCCTTGTGCTCCTCCACCTTCACCGCGCCTTCATCTTCCATCTCGCTGATCTCAGGAAGGCCTACTGAGGACGGTGTGTCGCGCAGAGCTGCATAGAGAGCGAATGCTCCTACGATGGCCACAGCTGCAGGGATGGCGAAGCAGAGCTGCCATGCGCTGTATCCCATGTTGTTGAGTATCCATCCGCAGAACACGGCGATGAGACCTGCACCGATAGAGTGCGACGCGTTCCAGATAGACTGCTTGGTCGCGATCTCGGATGGCTTGATCCAATGCGCCATGAGGCTTACGCAAGGAGGAACACCCATACCTTGCACGTAGCCATTGACTACCCACAGTGAACCAATTATCACGATGAGAGCAGAGGTGGCCTTGCCTTCAGCATCAAGTACATTGAAGAATAAATTCAGCGATGGGCTGAAGCAAATGGCGAGGTTTATGATACCTGAGAATATGAGGCCCAGGGTCATGATGATGCGCTTTTTGCCTCTGTCGACAATGATTCCGTTCACGAATCGTGAGAGGCCATATACGACTCCGTTCAGGGAGAGGAAGAGTCCAAGGCTGACCTTGGATATGCCCAGCTCGGACTCGAGTGCAGGGATGATGACACTGAAGTTCTTTCTGACGAAATAGTAGAGAGTGTAGCCGAAGATAAGGGCAATGAGGGTCCTCCACTGCCAGTAGTTGTACTTTTTCTGCTGTTCTGAAGTCATATTAGTGGTTATTTATTTAATTCAGTTTTATCGTAAACACAAAAGTACCTAAAAAATTCTTATTTTTGTTCTCTTACATATTTATAATATTTTTATAAATCATGAAAACCACACTGAAGCTATCTGCAGGCTTGGGAGCCGCCGCTGCGGCCATGGCCGGGTGCTCGTCACCTCAGCAGAGACCAAATATAGTTTTCTTCTTTGCCGATGATATCGGTACGGAAGCCTTTGGGTGCTATGGCGGTGCGGAGTATGAGACGCCAAACATAGATGCCCTCGCGAGTGTAGGTATCCAGTACATGAACATGAATGCGCAGCCGCTGAGCTCGCCGAGTCGCGTGCAGCTGCTCACAGGGCAGTACAACGACAGGAACTATTCAGCATTCGGATATATCAATGATGACGAGCATACCTTCGCTGAGCTTGCACACATGGCTGGGTACGAGTCCGCTATCATTGGCAAATGGCAGCTTGGCCGCGACAGAGGCATGATCGCCCGCATGGGCTTCGACGAGTCATACTGCAGCCAGGTGGAGCTTTATCGCGAAGTGAGAGGGGAGACCCAGACTGACCGCTACGCAAACAGCATCTGGGATGTGAATGGAAAGAGTTATGACTTCGCTCTTTACGGGCCAGCCTCGATGAAGGACAGGGCATTCGACTACATCGACAGGAAGGTGGCGGAGAACCAGCCATTCCTTCTCTATTATACGGAACCATTGGTACACACTCCTCACGTTACCACTCCAGATGACGATGAGTGGGATGTGCGCTATGAGAGCCGCTTTACGAAGGGCCAGGACACCTGCTACTTCCGCAGCATGGTGAAGTACCTCGACAAGCAGGTGGGCGAGATAGTGCAGCACCTGAAGGACCAGGGCGTGTGGGATAACACCATCTTCATCTTCTGCTCGGACAATGGTACATCGACCCGCATCGTGTCGAAGCAGCAGGATGGCACCCGCGTACGCGGCGGAAAGGGTGAGCCAAACTATGTAGGCACGCATGTGCCGCTCATAATCTGCTGGGGTGACAAGGTGCAGCCTCGCCAGGTGGAGCATCTTGCGGACCTCACTGACTTCATGCCTACTTTCGCGGATATCATGGGCGTCAAGGTGCCAGAGGAGTGGCCTCTTGATGGAGTGTCTCTCTACCCTGAGATATGTGGCGATGGTGACGTGCAGAAGGACCTGGTCCTTGTACACTTCAACCCTCTCTGGCCGACGACTCCTTCGCCCAAGGCTTCCCGTTATGCGATGAATGACCAGTATGCGTACTTCTGGGACGGGCGCATCTATGACTATAAGGCAGATCCGGATTTCGCGTTTGCACCTGTCATGTACGATGAGGCCTCAGCTGAGCTGAAGGCCGCTGTCGCTGCCCTCAAGGAACGCGTCGATCAGTTTGAAGACTTCTACCCAGACAAGCCAGGAGCACCTCGCAGAGGCGCGTACAAGACCTTCTATGACTGGGCACCACCACAGAATCCATTTTAGTTGATATGAAAAAGATAATCTCCATTCTTTCATTGGCTCTCCTGCTTCTTCAGACAGCGGAGGCTCGTACTGTAAAGGGAAAGGTCAGCTGCCAGGGGCAGAACCTCAAGGGCGTGATCGTCACCGATGGAACGAATTTCACGACCACCAAGTCAAACGGTAGCTATAGGCTCAAGCTCAGCGACGAAGCTGTGTTTGTATATGTGGTATCTCCTTCCGGATATACCGTGGATTTCTCCACCGGCACTCCGGTCTTCTACAAGAGCGTGACTGATGCGAAGAAGTACGATTTCGAGCTTGTGAAGGGTCAGGATGGCGCTGACTATACCATTCTGGCCGTGTCAGACCCTCAGATGAAGACAGAGAAGCACTTCAAGAAGTTCTCGGGCAAGCCTCTCGCTGACATCAAGGAGCATGCGGCACTTTACAGTGCCAAGCATGCCACTGTAGGACTCTCACTTGGCGATATCGGCTGGGACAGCATCTCTCTTATAAACCCTCTTTTCAAGGGCGCGATGTCAGAGGTAAGTGTTCCTTTCTATCCAGTCATTGGAAACCATGACTTCAACAGAGACAAGAAACAGCGCGATGCCCGTCGTGACTATGAGTCCTTCTTTGGACCGGTAAACTATGCTTTCTGCGTGGGATCCGATATCGTGATAGTGCTCAAGAACATCATCTACGACACGAATAAGAAGTTCGCGGAAGGATATACAGATGAGGAACTTAACTTTGTGAGGAAGCTTCTCGAGTATATCCCTCAGGACCAGCATATCATCATCGCTCAGCATAGCCCTCTTTACCGCTGGTTCAAGCACAAGGATGTGAAGAACGGAGAGCAGATGCTTGAGCTCCTCAAGGGGAGAAAGGTAGACTTCATCTGCGGCCATACCCACATCTCAAATCATCTCCGCTACTCTGACGATATCGTGGAGCATAACCCAGGTTCTATCTGTGGTACATGGTGGGATACTCAGTGGTGCAACGATGGTACTCCTCGCGGATATTCCATCTTCACCAGCGAGGCTGGAGAGCTCAGCTGGTATTATCATCCACTTGACTTCGGCGATGATTTCCAGGTAAGCATCATCAAGCCTGGCGAGAGCAAGTGGCATCCAAACTCCATCATTGCAAATGTCTGGGATGCTGATGACCAGTGGACCATCGAGTGGTATCAGGATGGCGTATATATGGGTGCAATGACAGAGACCACCGATGTGGATCCTAAGTTCATCAAGGCCATCAATGAGACTTTCAAGGATAAGGAAATACCTGAGTATAAGCGTCCTCGCCAGAATATACACTACTATGCCGCAGAGCCAAGCCAGTATGCAAAGACTGCTACCATCAAGGTGCAGAGCCGCTTCGGCAAGTCATGGTCTTACGACGTGGACCTCACCAAGTATGTGGATGTCCAGGGACATCGTGGTGGTGCAGGTCTCATGCCTGAGGATACCAAGTCATCCATGAAGCACGCCATGGACCTGGGCTGTAACACTCTCGAGCTTGACCTTCAGATCTCGGCAGACAGCCTCGTGGTAGTATCGCATGACGGATATTTCCATTCTCGTCTCGCTACCCGTCCAGATGGCAGTCTCGTACAGAAGGATGAGCCAAAGGAGTACCTCTTCACCATGCCTTACGACTCTATCGCCAAGTACGACGTAGGTCTCAGGGCAAATGATGTATGGCCTACGAAGGCCCTCATTCCGGAAGTCAAGCCTCTTCTTGTGGACCTTCTTGAGTTCTGTGAGTCTTATGCCGTAGAGAACAAGCTCAGCATGCCTAGATATAACATTGAGATCAAGTCTAGGGAAGGCAAGGGAGAAGGAAAGGACTGGCCTGACTATGTTTCCTTTGTAGATCTCTGCATGCAGGACATGCTCAGCTTCAACCTTGGAGACAGGCTTGTGGTACAGTGCTTTGATGTCAGAGCCCTCAACTACATGCATGAGGCATATCCAGGTGTGATCCTCTCTTATCTTACTGATTCAAATCAGCCTGACTATGAGGAGTTTATGTCACTCCTTCAGTTCACTCCGGACTGGCTTAGCCCTCACTATTCAGTAGTGACCAAGGAGATGGTGGACAAGTGCCATGAGAGCAACATAAAGATAGTTCCATGGACAGTGGACGATCCTGAAGAGATGCAGAGGCTCATCGACCTGGGTTGTGATGCCATCATCACGAACTATCCAGACAGGCTTCTTGCTATCACCAGACCATACTAATTTATTGTAATTTAGATATTTTACACTATCTTTGTACGAGGCAGTTCTGTATGAGCTGCCTCGTTTAGTTAGTAGTATCTTATGGTCGGACAGTTTATTCAGAGCATAACTGACTTCGTATGCGGTTATCCTCTCTTCATTCTATTGATAGGCGGCGGCCTATTCCTTTTCCTGTACACTGGAGCATTGCCTCTCAGAAAGTTTGGCATGGCTGTGAAGTCGCTGAAGATGAAGCAGCGTGGCGAAGGCCAGGTTAGCTCATTCCAGGCTCTTATGACCACCATCAGCTCCACTGTCGGCATGGGAAATATCGCGGGTGTCGCCATTGCCCTCTGTGTAGGTGGCCCTGGAGCCATATTCTGGATGTGGGTCAGCGCCATACTTGGTATGACGACGAAGTTCTTCGAGGGCACGCTTGCCATCATGTTCAAGGGCAAGGATGACCAGGGCGTCGCACAGGGTGGCCCTATGCATGTCATCACTGAGGGTATCTCCAAGAAGCTGAAGCCGCTGGCTGTGTTTTTCGCGGTGGCAGCGCTCTTCGGCTGCCTCGTGGTGATGCAGGCGAATCAGCTCACTGAGTCTATCGTGACCGTATGCCTTGCGCCACTCGGCGCTACAGACGGCTTCTGGCTCCGCTTCGCTATCGGATGCGTCATCGGCGCCATCGTGGCATACGTCATCTTCGGAGGCCTCAAGCGCATCTCTTCAGTAGCCACAAAGATAGTCCCTCTCATGGTGGGTTTCTACTTCCTCATGGTGTTCGGCGTCATGATTGCCTATTATGACAGACTTCCTATGGTGTTCGCTGAGATCTTCCGTGGCGCGTTCTGCTGGAAGGCCGGTTTCGGCGCATTTGCTGCAGTGGCACTCACCGGTGCGCGCAGGGCGATGTATGTCAATGAAGCCGGTGTCGGTACAGCGGGCATGATGCATGGTGCATCCATGAACGCTGAGCCTGTACGTGAGGGCCTTGTGGCCATGCTTGGCCCAGCCATTGACTCAGGTCTTGTCTGCACGCTCTCTGCCATTCCTATGATCATGGCAGGCATGTATAAGGTAGACGGTGTTGAGGGCCTTTCCATCGCACTTAACTCTTTCGATGTGCTTATTCCTTATGTAGGTAAGTACCTCCTCGAGTTCGTGGTGACCATCTTCGCTTTCTCGACCATGTTCTCGTATTCGTACTACGGAACCATGTGTACATCATACCTTTTCGGTTCAAGGCATGCTCAGAAGTATCGCTATTTCTATGTGTTCTCCATCGTCGCTGCCAGCGTCATCTCCCTTGAGGTCGCAGTCAGCATCATGGATCTCGCATTCGCACTCATGGCGATTCCAAATATGTTCGCAGTATTCTACCTCGCTCCGAAGGTAAAAGCGAGGTACAAGGAGTATTTCAAGAACAATTAGACGAACTTGAAGTTGACGCTGTCAAACAGACCTTTGTCTGTCAGTTTCAGCTCAGGGATGACTGGAAGGCACATGAAGGCCAGCGTGATGAAAGGTGAGTGGAATCTGCATCCGGCTCTTTCTATGGCTTCCTGAAGCAGTGTGCAGCGGAATGCAAGTTCATGACCGCATAGAGGTGAGATGATTCCAGCTATTGGCAGAGGCAAGTCTTCCATGATGGTGCCATCGCTGACAGCGATACCACCCTTCATCTCTATTACGCGATTCACTACCTTTACGAGTTCCTTGTCATCGCTACCGACGGCGACTATGTTATGACAGTCGTGGGCAATGCTCTGGGCGACAGCTCCCTTAGTTATGTCGAATCCTTTGATATAGGCGACCTTTGGCTTGGCGCCCTTGGTGTATCTGTCGAGGACAACCATCTTCTGGACGGAACTGTCTACCTGACCTTTCTCGTGCTTCGTGAAGAGAGACCCATCAGAAGCTACGATGATATTCTCATCCTTGGTGGCTATCCTTGCAATGTCCTCCTCACAGATAGGCATGGCATTGAAGTTATTTGACATGTGCAGCACAAGATCCTTCTGCACACTTACAGAGCGTTCCAGTAATCTGTTTGCTGTATATTGGCCTTTTGATGAGAATACCTTTTCTCCGTTGATGTATGCCTTCATCACACGGAAGTCTTTTGTGAGGTCAGTCACGACAATGAAGTCAGCAGGATCTCCGACCTGGAGGAGTCCGGCGGGAATCCCATAATGCTTGACAGGAGTCAGGCAAGCCGCAGTCAGGATATCCATTATGTCGTAGCCATCACTGATGGCTCGTCTGACTATTCTGTCGACATGTCCTCTGACAAAGTCGTTCGGATGACAGTCATCTGTGCATAGCATGACCATACCTGGCGCTTCAGCGATCAGAGGCGATAGCGCAGCATAGTCCTTGGCCGCTGATCCTTCTCTGATCTGGACTATCATTCCACTCTTGACAGCAGCACGTCCAGTCTCGATGGTGGTGCACTCGTGGTCTGTAGATATTCCAGCCTCAGCATATCTTTCCCTGTCTAGTCCGACAAGTCCAGGAGCATGGCCGTCGATAGGCTTTCCTGCGGCCTTTGACGATGCTATCTTTGCCATCACTTCTGGATCCTTCCCGATTACGCCAGGGAAGTTCATCATTTCAGCGAGGAAATAGATGTCATCTCTTTTCATGAACTTGTCTACCTCTTCAGGTCCGAGGACAAATCCAGAAGTCTCTATATCTTTATTGCAGGAAGGAACGCACGATGGCATTCCGAATGCGAAGCGGAAGTCTGCCAACTTTGATAGCTTGAGCATCAGTTCGATACCCTCACTTCCCAGGACATTGGCAATCTCGTGTGGATCGCATACTGCACCGATAGTTCCGTGCTGGGTGGCAATCCTTGCAAACTCCACAGGAGTCATCATGGAACTCTCGATATGGACATGAGAGTCAATGAATCCGGGCATGAAGTATGGACTGCTCTCATCGACCTCACACTCCTTGATGGAGTCGATCCTGCCATCCACGATGCGTATTTCTCCTCCGAATATTCGTTTCGCCACTATATCGACGATATGTCCTTTGAATCGCGTTCTGTTTTCCATATTCATTTTTTTTAGTCTGAGAGTTCAAGCCAGCGGAACTCCTTCTCGTCCAGCAGATTCTTGACTTCCTCGTAGCGTGCGGAGATCTCGGCGATCTGATCGTAGGGGAGTGAGCCTCCGGAAAGCTTCTCCTCGAGCTCTTTCTTCTCGTCGCCAAGAGTGACGAGATCTATCTCCAGCTGCTCTAGCTCGCGTGTCTCCTTGTAGCTGAGCTTACGCTTCTTCGGCGCCTCCTGAGGCTTCTCAACTGTCTTTTTCTCAGATACTTCCTTGTCTTTGAGGCGCTTTTTCTGCTCTGCCTCGTAGTCTTTGATGTATGACCTGTACTCACTGAACTTACCTATGAAATCCTTGAGCACGCCATCTCCACAGAACACGAGAAGATGATCTACAAGCCTGTCGAGGAAATGTCTGTCGTGCGATACGATGATAAGAGATCCCTTGAAAGCCAGGAGGTATTCTTCGAGCACATTCAGCGTGACGATATCGAGGTCATTGGTAGGCTCATCAAGTATGAGAAGGTTCGGGTTCTGCATGAGGATGGTGAGTAGATACAGACGTCTTCTCTCTCCACCGGAGAGCCTTCCCACCTTCGTGTTCAGCATCTCGTGAGGGAAGAGGAACTGCCCCAGCAGACGGGTGTCATTGACTGTCTCAAGGACAGTCTGGTCCTCGTCGAACTTCATTCCGCTCTGATGGTAGTAGCCTATCTTGAGGGACTCTCCACGCTCTATGACTCCAGTCGTCACACCTCCCTGAGGCACGCCTGTGAGGAGGTTGATGAAGGTGCTCTTTCCTACTCCATTCCTTCCTACTATGCCCACACGCTCGTAGCGCTGGAAGTTGTAGGTGAAGTGCGAGAGATAGCACTTGTCGTCGTAGTAGAATGAGAGGTCCTTGCAGTTGATGATCTTCGTGCCGAGCCTTGATGCCTCTCCCAGGTCATCCGCTATGCGTACCTGTTTCGAGGTATATGTGTCTTCTGCTCTGTCCTTCAGCTCATAGAAGGCATTGATGCGATATTTCGCCTTTCCGGATCTCGCACATGGGGTGGCGTGTATCCACTCCAGCTCGCGTCTGAGGATGTTCCTTACCTTGTCTGTCTCCGCATTGTAGTTCTCTATCCTCTCCTGACGCTTCTCCAGGTAGTTTTCGTAGTCTCCACGGTACACGTATACATTGCCCCTGTCCATCTCCATGACTGTGTTGCACACCCTGTCGAGGAAATACCTGTCGTGCGTGACCATGAAGAGGGTGCAGCGCGAGCGCTTCAATGTGTTCTCGAGATACTCGATGGCGTCGATGTCGAGGTGGTTTGTAGGCTCATCCATGATGAGGAAGTCTGCGTCCGTCGCCAGCATCTGCGTTAGCGCCACTCTCTTCACCTCTCCACCCGAGAGGTTCGACATCTTCGCGTCAAGCGCAATGCCGAAGTCCGTCAGGATCTGCTTAACGCGCAGCTCATACTGAAAGAGCCCATCATCATCCAGTCCGTCAGTGAACTGTGAGGATGATTTCATTATCTGGTCAAATGCCTCCCTGTGCGGCTCGAAATCGTATTCCTGCTCGAGAAATGCGATGCGTATCTGCTTCAGGAAGGTGATCTTTCCGCCAGAATCAGACTTGTCCTTGCCGGCGAGGATCTTCATGAGAGTGGTCTTGCCGGTGCCGTTCGGGGCAATGAGGGCTATCTTGTCGCCTTCATTTATATTGAATCCAATGTTCTCGAACAGGACCTTCGTCCCGTACGACTTGGAAATGTTCTCTATCTGTAGATATGATGCCATTACTTGAAGAATGTATCCACTTCCTTGACTGCTTCCTTCATCGCGAACACGGCCACTCTGTCGTATGGCTCGATCACGGTGTCTCCGACAGCGATGAACGCATCACTGCCGCGAATAACACCTCCAACGACTGCATTCTTTGGGAATCCCATGTCCTTGAGAGCGCACTTTGTTATCTTGCTGTCAGGTGAAACCGTGTACTCCAGTACCTCGGCCTTGGTTCCTCCCATGTACTTTACTGACCTCGCCTTTCCGCTGAGGGTAAACTTGAAGATCCTGCCTACGGTGAGGAGCTTCTTATTGATAACTGTGTCCACGCCCATCTCCTCAGCAAGACGAATGTACTCGACATTCTCGATATCAGCCATGGTGTGCTTTACGCCGAATTTCTTCGCCATCAGACAGGCGAGCATGTTCATCTCGTCGCTCTCGGACAGCGCTGCGAATGCGTCATATTCGTGGATATTTTCCTCGACGAGCACATCTGCGTCTCTCGCGTCACCATTGACCACGGTGACCCTCGAGTCGAACATTTCGATAAGCTCGAGGCAGCGTGCCCTGTTCTTCTCGATGATCTTTATGTCCTTGATCTGCCTTCCTGAGACCTTGGCTACCTGCTCACCCATCTCGGTACCGCCGAAGATCATCAGCCTGCTGATCTCTAGGTTGCTCTTGCCCATAAGCTCTACAAGCTTCGGCATGGATTCCTTGTTCGCGATGGCGAACACGAGGTCATGGTACTTGAATCTGGATGTAGGGTTCGGCATGATGGTCTGGTCGTTGCGCGAGATAGCGATCACGCGGAACTGTAGACCTTCCCTCGCGGCGATCTCTCCGAACTTCATCAGGTTCATCTCCGGTTTCATGAGCTCGGAGTTCTCGTCTATCTTGAATACAGATATCTGAAGCTTGCCGTTCGCGAAATCCATGGACTCCAGGGCTGCAGAATGCTTGAGCTGGTCCACGATCTCGTCAGCTGCGATACGCTCTGGGAAGAACATGATCTCGATACCCAGCTGCTTGAAGAGGTATTTGTTCTCCGGCGTGAGATATTCCTCATCATCGATGCGCACAGACACCCTCTTCGCGCCGAGATTGTGTGCCACCAGCGCACTGACTATGTTCACCTGCTGCGGCACAGATGGATTTACGGCAATGAAGAGGTCAGCCTCGCCGACTCGCGCCTCCTTCAGCGTCTTCACCGATGAGGATGGTCCCTCTATCGTCGCTACGTCGGCTATCGCTGTGGCCTTCGCCAGCCTGGCTCCGTCACAGTCTACCAATGTGATCTCATTTGCCTCTCGGCTGAGCATCTGTGCGAGGTATCTTCCTACCTCACCTGCTCCTTCAATGACTATCTTCATATCTTCTCAGGTAATCAAATATCTTAACATCCTTGATGAAGGCATCCCAGACTATCCATCTTGGGTACCATCCATCTATGGTCCTACGCTCACCGTTGAGCGTGGATAGGTACATTTTCAGGTCATCAACTGAGGCGACCTTTCTCATCTTCCTATATTCCTTGTGCGCTTCCAGAACTGCTCTGAAGAACTTGAACTTACCTTGCCCCAGGTATACAGCTGCAGACATAAGGTCCAGCGCCTTCCTCTTGAATATCAATGCACGGGCCTGCCTATACGCGCCTTCAGGAGCGCTTCCGGCTGCCACATACGACTTCGAGAGGTTGTTCTCAAGCATCAGGAGGTCGTTCCTGAAATTCAGCTTCAGCTTCCTTGGCGATGTCGCAGGCAGTGTGCCTCCACCCAGATGGAAAACTAAAGATGAAGGGACTACGCTGACCTTCCAACCATTGAGCTGTGCCCTCCAGCAGAAGTCAATCTCCTCCATATGGGCGAAGAACCTCTCATCGAGCCCTTTCAGTTCCTTCCACATGCTGCTGCGTACCAGAAGGCATGCTCCGGTCGCCCAGAATACATCGGCAGGGGAGTCATACTGCCCCTCATCTCTCTCAGTGAGCTTCATAACACGCCCCCTGCAGAACGGATAGCCGTATGCGTCGAGCATGCCGCCAGCCGCGCCGGCGTATTCAAACCTGTCTCTGTCGTAAAACGAGCGGAGCTTTGGGGCACAAGCCGCATTCTGTGGATGTGTATCCATCCACTCTACAAGCGGCTCCAGCCACCCTTCAGTGACAAGGATATCACTGTTTATGAGGACATAATATTCTGCGTCAACCTCTTTCAGAGCCCTGTTATAGCCCCCGGTGAATCCGAAATTCTCCTTAAGGACAATGCTCCTGACCATAGGGAACTCCTCTTCAAGCATCTGGACGGAGCCGTCAGTGGAGGCATTGTCCGCCACGATAAGCTCCGCGTCCATTCCCTCCAGGCTGCCAAGCAGTGGAGGAAGGAACTCTCTGAGGTAGTCCTTGGTGTTCCAGTTCAGTATGACGACAGCTGTCTTCATTCTTTAGTTCTCGTGGCAGCAGCCTTCACCTTCGCCATGGCAGCATCCTTCACCTTCGCCGTGGCAGCAACCCTCGCCTTCACTATGACAGCATCCTTCGCCGTCCTCGTGGTGATGACCACATTTGCCACCGCAGTGGCAATGGTGCTCCTCTGGTGGAAGGAACTCTCCATGAAGGCCTTCCGTCAGCTCTTTCTCGGTCGCATCTCTAACTGAGAGAACCTCCATGGTGAACTCAAGTGTCTTTCCCGCCATAGGGAGGTTGAAGTCCATGGTCACCTTGTCTTCCTTGATGTCAACGATCATAGCGTGGCAAACCTCTCCCTGGCCGTTCAGCATAGGGATGTACTTGCCCACCACGAGAAGGTCCTCGCGGAGCTGTCCATTCACTTCAAATGAGCTCTTAGGGATGTCAAACACCTTCTTCAGGTCGTACTCGCCATATGCATCCTCTGGGAGGACGGTGCAGGTCACCTTGTCGCCTGGCTCCTTTCCCTCGAGAGCTTCCTCAAGCTTAGGGATGAGCATGTGCTGGCCCTGGATATAATCGAGCGGCGCTTCCTTTGATGCGCTGTCGGTGACTTTTCCTTCTACTGTTACTTCGTAGCTGATCTCTACTACCTTGTTGTATTCAATCTTCATATCTGTATGCGGCTGTGCCGCGTTTAATGTTTATCCACTGAAATCCACACCCTCAAATGCGAGGGAAGGGGTGAGCTTTGACTTGCAGAGCCTTGCGTCGTCGCCGACGCCAATGATACTGTTCCACAGTGTCACCAGATTACCCGTAATGAGCATCTCGCGTACCGGATGAGTGATCTTTCCGTCCTTGAATGCGAATCCTTCTATTCCGAACGAGTAGTCACCTGTCGTGCTGTTTGTGTTGCCTCCATTGAAGCCTGTGACGAGAATTCCGTTTCTGCAGAGCTTCATAAGTGCCTCTCTGTCCATGCCTGGCTTAGGCCAAGGCATTACCTTTGGTCTGATAGCATCCTCAATGTTTGGCTTCACGCCCATCTTTCCTGCAATGTACGTGTTGATGAAGTATTCATTCACGGTGCCGGAAGAGATTATGGCATGCTCGGTCGTCGCCACTCCTTCGGTGTCGAAAAGTCTCGATCCTGTCTCTCCATGGGTGCGGCACATATCCATGACTGTCATGCCGTCGCCGAAGACTTTCTTTCCTACAGAATCGAGAAGGAAGGAGTTCTTCTGCTGTACCGAGTGGCCACTGAGAGCGTTCAGGACAGGGGTAAGCAGACGCGAAGAGCATTCGCTGTCCACGACCATCCTGTATTTGCCACTACGGCGAGGCCTAGGACCTGTCTGTGCCTCTGCGATCTCGAATGCCTTCGCTCCGCAGCGACTGATACTCAAATCCTTAAGCCTAGGGGTGGCGTCCCACCAGGTGCCTGAATACTTAGCTTCTGTCTCATCCTGCACGGTTATCTCCACGCCATACTCAAACGAGGTCTCAGTGTGACGGCAGAACAGGCCTTCTGTATCCATGACAATGGTATCGAACACGCAGTCATTGTATTCACCCTCCTCACTGATAATCTTGCATTTGGCAGAACTGCATTTGTCGAACACCACAGCGCCCAGCGCGAGCTCCACTCTCTTTTCTGGAGTCATGCTGTCGTAGGTGTCGTCATAGAGCCCAAGCTCCTTGCCTGAGACTGCACCCTTTTCTGTGCGTGCAGGGTCAGCAAGCTTTCTGAACTCGTCCTTGGCCATGATCCTTACCATCTCCACAGACTTCAGGATGAATGCCTTGAGAGCGGCGCTCTCGAGTCTGTTTGTGGAGAATGCAGCATATCTGCCGTCCACAAACAGCTGGATGCTCATCGAGCTGTCCAGCGAGTGATTCACCTTGTCGATCTCGCCGTTCAGCGTGCCTACAAGGTCCATGCAGCTTCTGTTGATGGTGAAGCGTGCTGCGCTTGCTCCTGCCTCCAGGGCGGTCTGCATGCCTTCCTTCGCGAGGAGGATGTCAGCTTCCTTGATCATTCCGTCTACCATATCATTCTCCTCCTACAGTAAGGTTATTTATCAGTACGGTAGGGATGCCGCAGCACACAGGTGCTGACTGACCCTTTCCGCAGGTCCATGCACTGTCATCTATCTTCAGGTCATCGGCGACACCAGCGATGTCCTTCAGGGCCTCGGGACCATTGCCAATTATATTGATATCCTTCACCGGCATGGTCAGGCGGCCATTCTCGATGAGCCTTCCGCTCTTCACGAAGAAGGTGAAGTCGCCTTCGCCTATCTTGACCTGGCCATTCGAGAACTGGTCCACGTAGATACCCTTCTTCACTGAAGCGATGAGGTCTTCTGCGCGTGCATCGCCGCTCTCCATGTAGGTGTTACGCATACGAGGTAGGGGAGCATAGCGGAACGACTCTCTTCTTCCGTTTCCGGTAGGTGTCACGCCATAGTATTTCGCACTGATCCTGTCGTGGAGGTATGAGGTGAGTACACCGTCCTCCACCATGTATGTGTACTGTCCTGGCACGCCTTCATCGTCGTAGTTCACGGCTCCTCGGTTTCCCTTCATGGTGCCGTCATCGACTATGTAAATGCCTTCAGGACAGATTCTCTGGCCCATCTTGTCAGAGAAGATGGACTGGCCTTTCCTGTTGAAGTCAGCCTCGAACGCGTGTCCCATGGCCTCGTGGAGCAGGATGCCTGACGCTCCTGCAGCCATGACTACCGGCATCTTGCCGCCCTTCGGCCTGCGCGCCTCGAAGCGCTCATCGATACCATTGGTTACCTTCTCAGCAAGCTCTTCCACTATGGCCTCGGTAAGCATCTCGCTGCCCTTCATGAAACTTCTCGAAGCGCTTGCGTTCTCTATCTTGCCGTCCTTGCTGAACACAACGCTCACGCTGAGTGTACCCATAGGACGGGTGTCGTACTTCATCTCGCCGAAGGAGTTGTACATGAGGATGTCGCTCTGGCACGCTGAGAGTGTAGCTACCACCTTCACGACGCGCTCATCGCGTGCCCTCACTGCCGCCTCAAGTGACTTGAGGTAGGGGATGAATGTGGCTATCTCTGCCTTTCTCCACTCATTCTGCATGGGGTAACGGTCCGCCGCTGGGTTTGGGAGCCCCTGGAAGAATCGCCTCATGGGACGACCTCCGTTCGCCTCGATAGGGGTGTAAGTCGCTGCCCTGTCCTTCGCGTCGCGTATAAGCTTCGCGACCTGGCTGTCTGCCAGTTCTCCGCCTCTGGATAGGCTTGGTCCCTGTGAGATGGAAGCTGCTGCGCGCGCAGCTGAAAGCATGGCTGAGTAATCAGTGCTTTCAGCGTAGGCGTATCCAGTCTTCTCTCCCTTGAGTACTCTGATGCCCACACCATAGTCGGTGAGGAAGCCTCCCGAACTTACTTCTGAGTCCCTGAGAAACAGGGTGTTATATGTCGTGTTCTCGAAATACAGATCTGTGTAGTCACCGCCCCTGTCCAGGCCTTCGGCAGAGAGCCTTCTGAGCATCTCTTCGGTGACATTGAACGTCTCGAGATAATAATTCTTGTCGTAAATCATTCCGTCTTCTAAACTTCCTCTGGATGAACCATCTTCCAGATTATGTCGTATTTTTCCTGATCCCTGACTATGCTGCTGCTTCCTATGCCTTCTGCCACTACACTGAATGGGAAACTTGAGTTATCCACAAGTATCCATCTGTCGCATACATCCTTGTAGTCGTCAAAGAAGTATCTGAGTCCCATGTAGTAACGTCTTCTTACAGTGTCATCAGGTATGTTGTGTCCTCCTGCATTGACCCTCGCCTTGATTCTTTCTATGGCTTGCTCCGGTGATGTGAGCCAGAAGTAGATGATGGTCACATGGTAGCCGTTTTCCTTGGCTTCCTTGACCATCTTCAGAAGTGACCTGGTCGCCAGGGTGGTCTCGATGCCGAAGTCCTCGGACCTTCCGAAAAGGTACTTGGTCTTCATGAGCATATATCGGCTGGCGGAAACGGATGCAGCCGAAGGGTCGAAAGGGGAGAGACTCTTTGCGAACTCATCTGAGTTCACAAACTGCCTGCACTCAAGCATTTCCGGCAACAAAGAGTATGAAGCGGTGGTTTTTCCCGCTCCATTGCAGCCAGATATGATGTAGAGTTTCGGCATTTACTGGTGGTTTGTGACGCCGTAGCCGAAGAGAGCGAAGTCTCCCAGGCACGGATCGTCCGGAAATATTTCCTTGAATGCTTCTGTAATCTGTACGGCTGTGGCGAGATCCTTCTGCTTTCTGTCAGTAAGGCCAAGCGCCACTGCCTCGTCGTACACATGGACGTCGAGAGGTACTATCAAGTCTGTCTTAGGCGTGTCTTTCCACAACCCCAGATCCACTTTTCCGTCATCTCGAACCATCCATCTGCGCATCATGTTGATCTTTTTGTTCGGAGCCTTGGCGTCGTCTTTCTGATGGAAGACTGTGCTGCGCATGTCGGCCTGGCTCAGCGACTCCAGTGAGTCGTGCCAGGTGTACCACTCGCGCAGTCTGCGGCAGATGCCGGCCACCTCGCTCCATTTGATGGTCCTGTGGATGCTCGTCTCGTCGTTTCTCCATCCGCCGGCCATCACATACTCGTAAGGCTGCCAGCCCATCTCGTCGAAGAGGCGTTCGCAGTCGCGAACTATCATGGCGCGCCTGCCCCACGCGAAGTGTGACGCGAATACCGCTGACACTTCGACGTCCTGGAGAGTCGCCTCGCCGACCTCGAGCTTCTCGGCGAACCTGCGTGGAAACGCTATGGGGTCCTCCTGGAAGTACTGTGGGTCATTGTATTTCTCCGCCCACTCGATGAGCTGGTTCCTTACTTCTGAGTTCATATGCTATTTTGTAGCTGCTTCGATTTTCTTCATGAGGGCGAACATGATCACTGCTGCGATGAGACAGAGTGAGATGAGGATAGCCCAGTTCGCCATGAGAGGAATCTTGTTCCAGAGCATAGATGGGATAGAACTGAGGTAGTTACCGATAGCGGTAGCTGCGAACCAGCATCCCATCATCATACCCTTGTACTTAGGAGGAGCGACCTTTGACACGAATGAGATACCCATAGGTGAGAGAAGGAGCTCAGCGAAGGTAAGGGTGAGGTATGTAGAGATGAGCCAGCCTGGGCTGAGCACGCTCTGGGTGTTGTTTCCGAGGTCCATAGGTGAGGTTAGGCCGAAGGAAGCGAAGGTGATGATCACGAAGCCAAGGGCTGCGACGAGCATACCGAGAGCGATCTTCTTCGGAGCTGACGGCTCCTTGCCCTTGTTCGCGAGTGAGCTGAAAAGCCACATCGAGATAGGGGTGAGGGCTACCACGAAGAATGGGTTGAACTGCTGGAAGTCAGAAGGCTGTGCCGCTACTGGGTTCGGCATGGCAGCGAAAAGTGCGCCTGCGCCTGCCCAGAGTGCCAATGTTATGGCTCCATTGATGGCCTTGGCTTTCTTTGTGTCAGACTGGAATACACCGAAGATGGTGTATACTGACGCTGCAATGAGAGCGAGGCTCCAGATGTTGAAGCCTATCCTCATAGGGCCACTGACGGTGAGGTTTGTGTACTTCTTTGCGAAGAATGTGAGAGCGGAACCGTTCTGGTGGAATGCCATCCAGAAGAAGATCACCACTGCAAACACGAGGAAGAGTGCCACGAGGCGATCCTTGGTCTGCTTAGGTGAAAGCTCCTCTACAGGAGCGGCAGAAGCCTTCGCCTGCTTGGCGGTGATATCTGCATGCTTGAACCAGTTTCGGCAAGCGAAATAGATGGCAATCGAGAGCACGAGCGAGATACATGCCACGCCGAAGCTGAGACCGTATGCGTTCGAGAGTGCCTCGAGATATGCAGGGTCGAAGTTTGATGCGTCATATACGAAACCGTTCTTTGCAAGCGAGATCTCAGTGATCTTCTTCGCCATGGAAGGTGCGAACATCGCACCTATGTTGATGGCCATGTAGAAGAGACTGAATGCAGAATCTCTCTTTGCAGAATACTTAGGGTCGTCGTAGAGATTTCCTACAAGCACCTGGAGGTTTCCTTTGAACAGACCGGTTCCGAGAGCCACGAGGGCGAGTCCACCGAACATCACGAGCTTCGCCGCAAGGCCGTTTCCGGCAGGGAGGGCTAGGCCGAGATAGCCGAGGAACATGACTGCGATACCGATGGTCACGCACTTGCCGTATCCAATCTTATCGGCAATGATACCGCCTACGAGAGGCATGAAGTAAACACCTGCGAGGAAGATGGCGTACACCTGTCCTGCTGCTGCTTCATCCCATCCGAAGCGCGCCTGCATGAGGAGCGCGAGGATGGCGAGCATGGTATAATAGCCAAAGCGCTCGCCTGTGTTGGCGAGTGCTAAGGCATAAAGTCCTTTTGGTTGTCCTTTGAACATGATATAAGGCTATGCTTTGGTTATCTTCTCAAGCCACTTCACCATACCGAGCATCACGCTCATGGCTACGAGGCAGATTACGAGGAATACGGTCCAGCACTTCCAGATAGGCCATGCATTGTACATGATAGGTCCTACGAAGATGAAGAGGTTACCGATGGCGGTAGCGCCGAGCCAGAGACCCTGGCAGAGACCCTGCATGTTCTTTGGAGCTACCTTCGATACGAATGAGAGACCGAGAGGTGAGATGAAGAGCTCAGCCACAGTGAGGAAGAAGTAGGTGAGGATGAGAACCCACCAGCCTGCCTTCATGCCTGCTGCCTCTGCTACTGGCATGGCGCGGAATGCCTCGCCTGAAGGCCAGCCGTTTGCTGCAGAGAAGATGGTGAGGAAGAGATATGCAAGACCTGTGATACCCATACCGATGGCGATCTTTCTAGGAGTAGAGACTTCCTTGCCCTTACGGCTGAGAGCCGCGAAGATGGCCATGATGATAGGGGTGAGGACGATTACGAAGAATGGATTGACTGCCTGCCAGATCTCTGGAGCGATGGCGTCAGTCTTCACGAAGTCACGTGCGAAGAGTGAGAGTGACTGGCCATTCTGGTGGAATGAGAGCCAGAAGAAGATACAGATGCCGAGCACAGCGAAGAGCGCAGCCATACGCTGCTTGATCTCCTTGGCCATAGCAACCTTCTCCTCGTCAGTGTAGCCCACAACCTCCTTGGCTGCCTTCTTTGCAGGCTCAGGAAGACCCTTCTTGGTGCAGAGGAAGATGGTCAGGGAGATGAGCATAGCTGCTACAGATGCAATGAATGAGTAGTGAACACCCTCATTGAAGATCTG
Source organism: Bacteroidales bacterium (assembly GCA_024398295.1). Taxonomy (GTDB): domain Bacteria; phylum Bacteroidota; class Bacteroidia; order Bacteroidales; family UBA932; genus Cryptobacteroides. The sequence continues at coordinate 12,556 of JAKSJL010000010.1, read as the reverse complement.
GAGGTAGTTCTGGCAGAATGCCATGTCTACGGTAGCGGCTCCGCTGAGAGAAACCTGCTGAGCGAGCTCTGTGAGGTTCTGCATAGCCTCTGCTGGGATGTTTCCACCGTTATCGATATACTGGTGACAGAGTGAAGGAAGACCAGCGTTGTACACGAGGTCATGTGACTTGAGCCACCAGCTGCGCAGGAGCGGAGCTACGAAAGGTGCGATGAGGCCTCCTACATTGATGAACACGTAGAAGATCTGGAAACCTGAGTCGCGCTGGCCCTTAGCCTTCGCGAGAGCCTCTGGTCCCTGCTTCGCAGCCTCAGCCTCGAAGTTATCATAGAGCTGTCCTACCATGGCCTGGAGGTTGCCCTTGAACAGACCGTTACCGAATGCGATGAGGAAAAGTGCAAGGCAGGTGAATGGAAGGAGCCATGCGCCGTTTGTCGAGGTCGCAGTGATAGGAATAGACAGGCATACATATCCCAATGCCATGATCATGAGACCGGTCTGGATGGTGCCCTTGTAGTTCTGTGTGCGGTCGGCAATGATACCGCCGACGAGGCTGAGTACATAGATGCCGCCGTAGAATACTGAATAGATGAGAGCACTCTTCTCATCAGGAATACCGAACTTCGAGCAGAGGAAAAGCACGAGGACGGCGTTCATGATGTAGTAGCCGAAACGCTCGCCCATGTTTGAGAGGGCGGCGGCCAACAGTCCTTTTGGATGGTTCTTGAACATAAGTCTGTATTTTTTTTTAGTTTAGTTTTTCGTCGTGCGTGACAGATACAAATGTAATAAAAAAATGCTGGAAATATGTCGTGAAAATCATTATATTTGTAGAAATCATCGCTATGGATATGAGAAAAAAGACATTGATTCTTGCCTCGGCTCTGTTTTTCGCAGGCATGTTCTCTGCTTCGGCACAGACTAACCCATCGGGTACATTGACATATTCGCTCCCTCAGACTGTCCTCACCTTCGAGGTGGACGCTGTCCAGGAGAGCTTCTATGCGGGTCCATATGCTAAGTATGCAGAGAAGTATCTGGGTGTTGTCGCTCGTCAGCAGGATGACGTAAAGACTTATCTCTCAAGTGTTAAGATGAATGTACGCACTGAGGCTGACCAGACGAAGCGCTATACTGTCACCATCCCTAAGGATGCCGCAGACAGATTCCTTTCCCTCACGTCCCAGGGACTCATCTCAGCCTCTCAGGGTGGAGTCACACAGCAGTGCGAGTGGCGTTTTCCTGCACCTACCGATGCTGACTTCTCGCATAAGGGCATCAGCTCTGCATATACCACTACAGCCACATCTCTTACCCGCGGCTCATCCGCAGACTCTGTGTTCAACCGCACCTCTGTCTCACAGAACATCGTGGTGACAAAGAGCGTTGACCAGAAGGCCAAGGAAGCGGCAGACATGATCCTCTCTCTCAGAAAGACCAGGGTCCAGATCGTTACTGGCGACACTGATGCAAACTACAGTGGCGAGTCCATGGGCGCTGCACTTGCAGAGATTGACCGCCTCGAGTCTGAGTACCTCACTCTTTTCCTTGGCTACAGTGACTATCAGCACCAGACCATGAACTACGATGTGGTTCCGGTAAACAATTCAAGGAACAATGTTTTTGTGGCATTCAGAATTGCTGATGCTCAGGGACTTGTGGCTGCCGACGACATCACTGGCCGCCCATATTTCATCGATGTGGTTCCTGAGGCTATAGATGATTCTGGCAGTGTCAAGGCTGCGAAAGCTACCAAGCTTGACATTCATTACATGATACCTGCTGTCTGCACAGTGAAGCTCTCGGACGGAGAATCCATCATCTTCCAGACCAGAGTCCCTATCCATCAGTTCGGTATCGAGAATATCATTCCAGTGAAATAACACATAACACTTATAATTATGACTATCAAAGATTTGGAGCCTAAGATTGTCTTTGACAACTTCTATCAGCTCACCCGTATCCCTCGTCCATCAAAGCACGAGGCAAAGATCATCGCTTTCCTTCTCGAGTGGGGTAAGAACCACGGAGTCGAGACCGTAAAGGACGAGACAGGAAACATCATCATGAGAGTTCCTGCTACCCCTGGATTTGAGAACAGAAAGGGTGTCATCCTTCAGGGACATATGGACATGGTACCTCAGAAGAACTCTGACAAGGTACATGACTTCGAAAATGACCCTATCGAGACATGGGTAGACGGCGAGTGGCTCAAGGCTAAGGGCACCACTCTTGGTGCGGACAATGGCCTTGGTGTAGCCATGGCTATGGCAGCTCTTGAGGACAAGTCTCTCAAGCACGGACCTATCGAGCTTCTTATCACCTATGACGAGGAGACCGGTATGACAGGTGCTCGCGCCCTTAAGCCAGGAAAGCTCAATGGCGATATTCTGATCAACCTTGACTCTGAGACAGAAGGTGAGCTCTACGTAGGCTGCGCTGGCGGTCTTGACGCTTCTGCTACAGCGACTTATCGCCGCATGCCAGAGCCAGAGTCTGGTTACGAGTGCTATGAACTCGCAGTCAAGGGTTGCAAGGGTGGTCATTCAGGAATGGACATCATCCTTTGCAGGGCAAATGCAAACAAGGCCATTGCCAGAGTGCTTCTCCCACTCCTTCAGGAGGCAGGTGTGAAGCTCATCGACCTTGAGGGCGGTACCCTTAGAAATGCTATCCCACGCGAGGCGTTTGCTACTGTATATGTTCCTACAGCTTCTCTTAAGGCTGCCAAGGCTATCGTGAAGAAGGTTGAGGCTGAGATCAAGAACGAGTACGCTGCTACCGATCCTGACGCACAGGTTATCTTCAAGCCATATGAGTGCAAGCCAGGTGAGGTCTGTCACCCAGATGACTGCAAGTATGTTTCTGATTCTGCAGCGCTTCGCTTCGTACGTGCCATCCTCGCATGTCCAGACGGCGTCGACAGAATGAGCGACCAGATGCCAGGTCTCGTGGAGACTTCAAACAACATGGCGATGGTGAAGATCGAGAAGGGCAAGTTCAGCGTTCATTCACTCCTTCGTGGCTCAGTGGATTCTGGCAAGGCTTTCCTCGCTCAGAAGCTCGCTGCTGGCTTTGAGAATGCAGGCTGTAAGGTCAGCTTCTCAGGTGGCTACTCAGGCTGGGCTCCAAACGCTGCTTCTCCTATCCTCCATACCATGAAGAAGGTATATCAGGATATGTATGGCACAGAGCCTAAGGTGATGGCTATCCATGCAGGTCTTGAGTGTGGTATCCTTGGCGGAACCTATCCAAACTGGGATATGGTTTCATTCGGACCTACCCTCATGAGCCCTCATTCACCTGACGAGCGTGCTTACATCCCTTCAGTACAGAAGGCTTGGGACTTCCTTAAGGCAGTTCTTGAAGCTATTCCTGAGAAATAATTGATACTCAATACATAGCGAAAGAGTCCAGTTTCACCCTGGACTCTTTTTTTGTGCTCGGTCTCATTAAGCCTTGAGGCAAAAGCCCGCAGACCTTCAGTGCTGCGCACTTCATCCCCCTCGCGCTTCGCGCTACGGACCCATTCACGAGGCCATGGGCGGCCACGGGTCTGCCTGGGCTATTTTGCCTCAAGGCTTAATGATTATACAAAAATAGAGTGACTGAAAACTCAGCCACTCTTTCTTATGATGCTTGTCGATTGATTACTCAGCGACAACCTCGAACTTGAGGTCAGCGAATACGCCCTTGTAGCACTTAACCTTAGCGTCGTAAGTACCGAGCTCCTTAACTTCCTCAGAAACGATGGTTACATTCTTCTTCTCAACCTCGAAACCAGCTGCTACGAGAGCCTCAGCGATCTGAGCTGTAGTAACTGAACCGAAGATCTTACCGTTATCGTTAACCTTAGCGGCGATCTTTACGAGTGATGAAGAAATCTTAGCTGCTACTGCCTGTGCGTCAGCAACGAGCTTAGCCTCCTTGTGTGCTCTCTGGCGGATAGTCTCCTCGTGCTGCTTGATAGCTGATGCGGTACCGAGTACTGCGAAGCCCTGTGGAACGAGGTAATTGAGAGCGTAACCTGCCTTTACTTCAACGATATCTCCAGCCTCGCCGAGATTCGCTACTTCTTTCTTAAGAATGATTTTCATACTCTCAATATTATTTAAGAAGGTCTGTTACATATGGGAGAAGTGCGAGAGAACGAGCTCTCTTGACAGCCTGAGCTACCTTGCGCTGGAACTTGAGTGAAGTACCGGTGAGACGACGAGGAAGGATCTTTCCCTGCTCATTGAGGAACTTCTTAAGGAACTCTGCGTCCTTGTAATCAACGTACTTGATACCAGCCTTCTTGAAACGGCAGTACTTCTTCTTTCTAACCTCTACGGTTGGAGGGTTGAGATAACGGATCTCGCTGTTCTGTGATGATGCCATGATTTATCCTCCTGATTATTCGTTAACGGTTTCCTCTGCCTTAGGAGCCTCAGCGGCCTCCTTCTTAGCGAGCTTGTTATTTCTTCTCTTCTCAGCGTAAGCAGCTGCATCCTTGTCGAGAGCTACGGTAAGGTAACGGATGATTCTCTCGTCACGACGATACTCAGTCTCGAGTCTCTGGATGAACTCTGGCTCTGCATTGAACTGGATCAGGTAGTAGAATCCTGATGTCTTGTGGTCGATTGAGTAAGCAAGCTGCTTAAGTCCCCAATCCTCTTCGTACACAACCTCGCCGCCCTTGGCCTTGATGTAGTCTGTGTACTTGGCAACCGCTTCCTTCATCTGAGCATCAGACAAAACGGGAGTTGCAATGAAAACGGTTTCGTACTGTTTCAACATCTTTTTGTTTGTTAATAATTAAAATTTAAAGTAGGCCTTTTAGACGCGATAGCCCAAAAAGCCTACAAATGTAGTTATTATTTTTCTGAATTCCAAATAATTCGCTAGATATCCACATCCTCGAGCTCCTCCTCGGACCTCAGGTTCTCCCTGATGAAGTTCTGGCGCTCGATGGTGTTCTCACCCATGTAGAACTCCATGATGTCGGAGATGGACTCCTCGTCTGCCAGTTTCACCCTGTCCAGCCTCATGCTCTTGCCGATGAAATCCACGAACTCATTGGATGAAATCTCACCAAGACCTTTGAATCGCGTGATCTCCACGCCACTCTTGAGCTCCTTGAGGGCAGCCTCCTTCTCGTCGATCGAGTAGCAGTATCTGGTGGCTTTCTTGTTTCTCACTCGGAACAGAGGGGTCTGCAGGATATGTACATGGCCACGTCTGATGAGGTCTGGGTAGTACTTCATGAAGAAGGTGAGCACCAGCATGCGGATGTGCATTCCATCATCATCGGCATCGGTCGCCACGATGATCTTGTTATATCTGAGGTTCTCGAGATCGTCCTCCACGCCAAGGGCTGAGATGAGAAGGTTGAGCTCCTCGTTCTCGGCTACCTTCTTTCTGCTTTCCTTATAACAGTTGATAGGCTTTCCACGGAGGGAGAATACCGCTTGGTTGTTCGCATTACGGACCTTTGTGATGGTTCCGCTCGCTGAATCACCCTCGGTGATGAAGATAGAAGATGCCTCGATGTCGTCTGCGGTCTTCTCTGTCACCTTATCATTGAAATGGAAGCGACAGTCACGCAGCTTTCTGTTATAGACGTTCGCTTTCTTGTTTCTCTCGCGTGTCTTCTTCTGTATGCTGGAGATCTCCTCGCGCTCCTTCTGGCTCTCCTTGATCTTCTCCTCGAGTGCAGGGACTATCTCCTTGTGGATACGCAGGTAGTTGTCAAGCTGACGAGCCACGAAGTCATTCACGAAGCTTCTGATGGTAGGGCCTCTGTCGATCTGGTTCGCACCGTCGTCGCCTTTTACGTTATGTCCCTTGTCATCAAGTACTTCCTTCTCCCACATATATGTAGAGCCGAGCTTTGTCTTCGTCTGGCCCTCGAAGTTCGGCTCCTGGATCTGGATGCTGATGGCTCCGACCACGCCCTGACGGCAGTCTACCGGCTCATAGTTCTTCTTGAAGAAGTCCTTCAGTGTCTTAGCAATGGCTTCCCTGTATGCGGCTAGATGAGTACCTCCATCACGCGTGTTCTGACCGTTCACGAATGAAGCGATGTTCTCTCCGTATGCATTTCCGTGGGTCAGCACTATCTCGATATCCTCGCCCTCCAGGTGGATAGGTGGGTAGATAGGCTCCTTGCTGAGGCCCTCGTTCACGAGGTCGAGAAGTCCGTTCTCTGACTTGTATGAAACCCCGTTCAGTACGAGAGTAAGTCCCTTTTTCAGGTATGAGTAGTTCTTCACCAAGGTCTCCACGAAGTCCATGTTGAACGCGAAGTTACCGAACATCTCGCTGTCTGGCTTGAACTTCACCAGGGTTCCGTTCTTCTCTGTGGTAGGCCCCTTGCCGCTGTCCAGGAGCTCGCCACGGCAGTAGCTTGCCCATGAGCACTCGCCGTCTCGGTGCGAACATACGTAGAACGACTCCGAAAGGGCATTCACGGCTTTCGTACCGACTCCGTTCAGTCCGACGGACTTTTTGAATGCGCTGTCGTCAAACTTACCACCGGTATTAAGGTCGCTGGTCGCCTTGACTACGGAGTTCAGAGGAATTCCTCGTCCGAAATCCCTGACTGTTACTTCGTTGTCTTCAATCTTTATCTGGATCTGCTTTCCGAAACCCATGGAGAACTCATCGATGGAATTATCCACGATCTCCTTCACGAGCACATAGATACCATCGCCCTCGGTCTCTCCATTTCCCAGTCGTCCGATATACATACCGGCACGCTTGCGGACGTGGAGTCTCCATTCCAGGGTTTTGATGTTATCGTCTGTATAGGTACTTGTAGCCATATTCTATGATTCGAATTATCTAACAAAAGTAAGCAAAAAAACTCAAATTCCCTAGCAGAACAGCATGGCCGCATAGCCTATCACAAGCGCCATAGCCAGCTTGATGCCCTTCGCGATGAAGAAGCTTTTCTTTGTCTCTGCAATGAGGGGGAGGCCTGCGTGGCCGTCCTGTGAGACGCAGCTAGCCAGCAGCACAGGGAGAGGCACCAGGCCGCTCGCAAACATTGTTACGAATATCATGTGTGGGCCAGACTGAGGGATAAGGCCGATCAATGCAGCAAGCAGCACCATAAGTGCTGTGTTTCCGCTGATCCAGCTCTCGATGTCCACGCGCTGCTGCAGCAAGCCGACCACCATCATGATGCCAAATGTCCACAGGAACACCTTCAGAGCATGGCCTGCAGTGTGAAGCAGTCTGGACTTGAGGGTGGTGTGAGGGGAGTCCTTGTGATGGTGAGCGTGGCAATGTCCTTCCTTGTCGATAGGAGCCAGAGTAGGCTCTGGGCCATTGGTTAACCTGTCTACGACAAGTCCTGTCGCGATGCCGAGCACCATCAGTGCGAGGATGATGATCACCGCTTGCTTAGGTATCATGGCGAGCATGAGGAATGCTTCATCGCCTGTGGTGGCCACCATCATCGACATCAATGCTCCGAATGAGAACACTCCCTTCGTGTACATTGATACAGATACATAGCCTCCTATGCATCCAGGCGTGGCCCCAAGGATACCCGCCACCAGGGACTGCCACTTTTTCGTGCGTCCCGCGAATGCTCCAATCTTGCCTTCCGAGTAGAAGTTTATCACCTCCACCACCATCATGAGTCCCACGACCACGACGGTGAGTATGACTGATTCCTTAAGTATGTCTAAGATAGTCTCTGCTGTCATCTATTCAATTACTCCAGTTATGTAAAGGGTGATGAGAGGGCGGGTAGGGGAGTTTGTGGTGAGGTTCACGAGCAGGGTTACCTCTCCCTTCTCTATGCTCTTCGTGTCCACTGTGAACTCCAGCTTGCCGGTCTTTCCGGGCGCAGCTCCCTCTATCTTCTTCACCTTGACGCCAGCATGCTCGCTGTCTGCCTTGTAGATGGTGAAGTCAGACTTTCCCTTGTTTGTGTATGTGAATGTGGCCGTGCAGGTCTTGCCTGCCTTTAGATGGCCGAAGTGGCTGTTTGTCGACTCAAATACAGGGCTGGCGCCGTTCTTCTTCTGATCCTTGGTCCAGCCGCTGAAGTTCTCCTTCGTGAATGCCCAGATGCCGATCTTCGTCGATCCGACTCCGATCTCTGGATTCTCTGTGCTTCTGAGGGCCTCGCCTCCGAGCACGCTCTCCTTAGGTGCAGGCTTGCCTGTGGTGCGGAACTCCTTGCCATCCACCAGCGGCGTCGCATAGTAGTAGCACTTGCCCCAATGCTCGCGGTCAGAATTCACCACGAATGACAATGTGGCCGTGGAGTTTGCAGGAATGGTGGAAGGGGTGACCTTGATGGTAAGCCCCTCAGATACATTCTTGAACGATACCTTGATAGGCTTTGTGCCTACATTCGCGACCATCACCTGACCGCTCTTCTGCTCTCCCTGGGAGAGGTTTCCTGCCTTGATGTCGGTAGCCTTGAGTGCCAGGTCGCCGATGCGCACTGGGTAGGTCTCCTTCAGAGGCTTAGCCTTCTCACGCGATACACCTCTCAGGTGCAGCACGATAGGCTTCTTGCAGTCGGAAACGTATGCGGTGAGTGTCTTGTCGAAAGGATAAGCACCCTCGTCATTTGAATATGTGGCGGAGATGGTTCCCTCCTTACCAGGCGCAAGCTCATCCCTTGTCCACTTCACATCTGTACATCCACATGAAGAGACAACCGAGAAGATGGTGACAGGTGTACTGCTGATATTCTTTACCTTGAAGCTGCAGCTCACAGGGCCTGCAGAGATGTATACATCGCCGAAATCATGTACTGTATGGTCGATCTCTACCTTTCCTTCGAAACTTGTCTGCGCATTTAGCACGAAACTTGCGAGTAAGGCAGCAAGAATGGTCAAAATGTTTTTCATAATGCAAAGGTAATACTTAAATCTTACAAAATTCTAGCATAACATTTGATTAATCAAATATTATAGCATACATTTGCAAGGATTGTTCCGAAAGAAATAATAACCTTTTAAAATTTATAAGAAAATGGCTCATCAGATTTCAGCAGACATCTGCGTTGCTTGTGGCTCATGCCAGGCAGAGTGCCCTCAGGGCGCTATCGTTGAGGGAGATGTATACTCTATCAACCCTGATCTTTGTATCGACTGTGGCGCTTGCGCTGACGCTTGCCCTATGGGTGCTATCAGCCCTGCAGAGTAGTCTGTACATTGACTGAATCAAATAGGATCGCCTCATGGCGGTCCTTTTTTTTACGTCAGGCTGGTGAGAATCTTCTGAAAGAGTGCTGAGTGTACAAACTCCTTCGTGGCCTGGGCTTTAACCATGTCGTCCTCGGACCAGATCTCTATGTCGGCAGGCTTAGTCCCATAAGGAAGGATTATGAAGTGAGTGGCATCCTGTGACGCAAAAAGATTGTCCGAGATGCGTGGGGGAAGTATGTCTGCAAGGTCGGGACTGATGGCAATGCGCACCTTTCTTCCCAGCCTGTAGGGATTCGTCCCGAAGATGTCCTCTGTCTCCTTGTACCAGTGCAAGATCTGCTCTGCATATTCCTTGAACAGCTTTCCCTTGGCGGTCAGCACTACAGATCCCTTGGCTCTCTCGAAGAGCTGGGAGTCTGTGGCCTTCTCCAGTTCTGCTATGTTCTGGCTTACTGCCGGCTGGCTGACGCCCAGCCTTCTGGCTGCCTTTGTGAATGAGCCTTCCTCTGCCACTGCGATGAAAGCCTTGAGTCTGAAATCCTCGAACATGATAATAAATGCTTATATTTACGCAAATATAATAGGTATTGACGTAAAAGTGAAGTATATTTGTTTGTTTTGTTTATTACGTGTACGATGAGAACTATCCTTAGAGCTTTCTGTACGATAGCATTGGCCGTCTTGGCTACTTCTGCATTGGCGCAGTCCTGCAAGTATCCGTCATCGGTGGCTGGTACTTTCGGCGACGCAGATGCAGTCGCCGCCCCTGGTCTGCCTTCTACACCGGTGATTGCCATTCCGGTGGACGGCAGCATTGATTCAGAACTGATCGCATCTGTCGTCAAGGCAGGAGGCGTGCCTGTATGTGTGCCTTCGAACCTCAAGGATTTCAACATGTACAGGGACCTCGCCGCATCATTCGATGGCTTCGTGCTGACGACTTCATTCATCAAGGCTATGGATGCCCAGGCCGCTTCGCCTGAGAAAGGTGGCTCGGCACTGCTTCTCATCAAGGCCGTTTCAGACAGAAATGTCCCTGTATTTGGAAAGTCAGAGCTCCTGAAAAGCATTAATGCCGGCGTCAAGCATATTGATGACAGTTTCTCTTCAATAGATGAGCTTGTGGCTAAGTCTACTACTTACAAGAGGGCTAAAGCATTGATGCAGAGAATATTCACCCTTGACTCGCACAATGACCTGGCCTGCGAATACTCAGATGGAGCCAGCATCGGCAAGCGCTTCACAAACCAGGTGAGCGTCCAGAAGATGACCGAAGGTTATCTGGACGCGACTTTCGCTGTCGCATACCTGCACCAGGGTTCAAATGACGCAGCTGCTACAGCCAAGGCTGTGGTGAAGTGTGGGGATATCATAACCCAGATCGAGAATGATGTGAAGTCAGTGGGTGACTTCTGCGGCATCGCGCGCACCGAAGCTGAGGCGAGGGCGCTCAAGGTGCAGGGGAAGAAGGTCGTATTCATTGGCATAGAGAACGCCTACGGCATCGGCACCGATATCTCAAATGTGAGAAGATACAGAGACAGGGGAGTCACCTATATGACGCTCTGTCACACTGGTGACAATGCTGTCTGCCATACTTCGGCTGCGAAGAGCCCAAACAACCATCTGGGGCTTACTGAGTTCGGCAAGCAGGTGGTCGCGGAGATGAACGCCTGCGGCATGCTCATCGACCTCTCGCACACTTCAGAGAAGACATTCTGGGATGTGTGCGCCATTTCCAAGGCTCCAGTGGTATGCACCCATAGCGGCGCGAAGGCCCTCTACGGCCATGACAGAAACATCACAGACGCCCAGCTGCGCGAGCTCAAGCGCATCGGGGGCGTGTGCCAGGTGTACTTCGTGGACGCATTCATGCGCAAGGATCGCGCAAATGCTTCCATAAATGAGATGATACAGCACATTCTTCACTGCATCGATGTGGCAGGCATAGATTGTGTGGGTATAGGATGCGACTTCGACGGCGGTGGTGGCGGCAAGGGCATAAACGGTATGAATGATGCCATCAATGTCACTGTGCGTCTGATGGAAGCCGGCCTGAGCGACTCCGACCTGGAGAAGCTGTGGGGCGGAAATTTCCTGCGCGCCCTCGGCGAAGCCCAGAAAATTGCAAGCAAATAAATTCACAAATTAATACAAATGAAAAAGTTGTTTTTTATCATCGCATCGCTGTTCGCAGCACTTGGCGTGAATGCGCAGCAGATGCAGCTCCTTCCAAACGACCCTGCAGTACGCAAGGGTGTGCTTGAGAATGGAATGACTTACTACATTCGTCAGAATGACAAGCCTGCGCAGCGCGCAGAGTTCTACCTAGCGACAAACATTGGAGCACTTCAGGAGGCACCAGACCAGGATGGTCTCGCACATTTCCTTGAGCACATGTGCTTCAATGGTACAAAGAACTTCCCTGGAAAGGGCATTCTGAACTACCTCCAGAGCATTGGCGCCTCTTTCGGTGGCAATGTTAACGCTTCCACCGGTGTGGAGCAGACCATCTACATGCTTACAAACATTCCACTCGTGAACGATACAGTGGTTGACAGCTGTATCCTCATCATGCACGACTACTCACACTTCGTGACCTGCGATCCTGCAGAGATCGATGCGGAGAGAGGTGTCATCCTCGAGGAGAAGCGCTCACGCAATGATGCATCTTGGCGTATGCGTGAGGCTGCTGGCAAGTACATTTATGGTGACAATAAGTATGCTCATACTTCTATCATCGGTACTGAGGAGAACCTCAAGACTTTCAAGCCAGAGAGTCTTACTACATTCTATCATACCTGGTATCGTCCAGACAACCAGGCGCTCATCGTTGTAGGTGACGTAGATGTAGATGCAGTAGAGGCAAAGATCAAGAGCATTTTCTCTGACATTCCTGCACCTGGTCCAGATGCACGTCAGAAGGATGTTATCGCATGCCCAGAGAATAAGGAGCCAGTCATTGGTATCGTTACCGATCCTGAGGCTTCAGGTACTGGCATGACTCTTCTCTGGAGAAGTCCAGCAAGACCTGAGATCATGAATGGCACAGCTCAGGGTCTTCTCATCGACATCATTGAGGATATCGTTTACAGTGGCATGTCAGAGCGTTTCACTGACATCGCAGCTCGTCCAAACGCTCCATTCATCAGCGCTCTCTTCGCAAACACCAAACTCTGTGAGTCTATCGAGGCTCTTTATGGCTCAGTATCTTGCGCTGATGGCCAGGCTATCGATGCATTCAAGGCATATATGACCGAGGTTCAGAGACTTAAGAGATATGGTCTCACAGACGGTGAGGTCGAGCGTGCGAAGGCTGATATTCTCAATAGCTATGAGAATGCAGCCAAGAAGGCTGACACCAGAAAGAACCCTCAGTTCGTTCAGCCACTCATCCA
>JAKSJL010000001.1 GCA_024398295.1 Bacteroidales bacterium | reverse complement strand
GTAGTCACTGTTTGCATAAGACTCCTTAACATACTCCTGACCACCGAGAACTACATTCTCAACTGCGGTAGGGGCCATCTTGCCCATCATGAGCTTAAGCTCTGCCTTCTGCATACCGATCATACCGTTTCCAGCAGGAGCATTGTATGCTTCCATGAGTGTCTGGCCGAGCTTCATCCAAGTAGCTACCTTGGTAGCCTTCTTAGGGTTCTGTGCATCAGCCTGAGCCTTTGCGATAGCTGCAGCTGCAGCATCCTGAGACTTTACCTGTGCGCCGGCAAACTGGAATGATGCCAGAAGTGCCAATGCCAAAAAGAGTTTCTTCATAACTGTATTTGTTATAGTTGTTAATAATTATTCTGCACTGGGAGTTTCTGCTGGAGCTTCGGTAGCACCTTCTACCTGAGCCTCCTCCTGCTCCTCTGAACCAGCTACAACAGAGACTGCGGCGATACTGTCGCCATCTCTGAGGCTAATGAGCTTGACACCCTGTGTAGCACGGCCACACACTCTGATGTCATTCACTGCCATCCTGATAGTCATACCCGAATGGTTGATGATCATGAGATCATTATCTTCCTTGACGGACTTGATAGCAATAAGTTTGCCAGTCTTATCTGTAATCTCGAGAGTCTTCACTCCCTTGGCACCTCTGTTTGTGGTCCTGTACTCTTCTGGATCTGAGCGCTTGCCGAATCCATTCTCACTTACCACAAGTATGGTGCTGCCCTTATCATCCTCACTTTCAGGATTATAAGAGATCATGCCGATAACCTCATCATCCTCGTCGATGGTGATCGCACGGACACCCATTGATGAACGTCCAAGCTCGCGAGCATCATTCTCATCGAATCTTACGCAGCGGCCATTCTTCGCAGCGATCATCACCTGAGCGCAACCATCTGTAAGGATGGCATCAAGAAGTGCATCACCCTCCTTGAACTGGATAGCAATGATACCCTTGTTCTTGCTTCTCTTGTTTGCGAACTCGGTGAGCTTGGTTCTCTTGATGATACCATTCTTTGTGACAAGCACTACATAATGGTTCTCAGTATACTCAGGCTTCTCGATAGACTTCGCATTCAGATAGGTCTTGATGCTGTCGTCAGGATCGATAGAGAGGATGTTCTGCACTGCACGACCCTTAGAAGTACGTGATCCTTCTGGAATCTCGTAAACCTTGAGTCTGTAGCACATACCCTTCTCAGTGAAGAAGAGCATGGTCGAGTGCATGTTCGCCACATAGATATGCTCGATGAAGTCCTCATCGCGTGTAGCGCTGGCTTTCTTGCCCACGCCACCACGGCTCTGGGTACGGAACTCTGTGAGAGCTGTACGCTTGATATATCCGAGATGAGAAATGGTGATGACCACGTCGTCATCTGCATAGAAATCCTCTGGGTTGAACTCCTCAGAAGAGTAGACGATCTCTGAACGTCTAGGGTCAGCGTACTTCGCCTTGAGCTCCATGGTCTCAGCCTTCACAACTGCGAGCTGCTCGTCCACGCTTGAGAGGATCTGGTTACATCTGGCGATGAACTTCTGGAGCTCCTCGAACTCTGCCTGGAGCTTCTCCTTCTCGAGTCCTGTGAGCTGACGCAGACGCATCTCGACGATAGCCTGAGCTTGGATCTCTGTGAAGCCGAATGTAGCAACGAGCTGAGCCTTGGCCTCATCCACGCTCTTGGATGCCTTGATGATCTGGATGATCTCGTCGATGACATCGATAGCCTTGAGAAGTCCCTCGAGGATGTGGGCTCTCTTCATGGCCTTGTCGAGCTCAAACTTTGTGCGTCTTACGACTACCTCATGTCTGAAGTCCACGAAGTTCGCGATGATGTCCTTGAGCGACAATGTACGAGGACGGCCATTCACAAGTGCTACGTTGTTAATGGCGAAACTTGACTGAAGGGCTGTGTACTTGAACAGGGTGTTCAGCATCACATTCGAGTTCGTGCCCTGACGGAGTCTGAGAACGACTCTCACTCCCTCACGGGAAGTCTCATCATTAACGTAGGTGATACCATCGAGTTTCTTCTCCTCGACCATCTGGCCGATGCGCTCGATCATCTCCCTCTTGTTCACCATATATGGGATCTCGGTGACAACGATGGTCTCCCTACCGTTCTCTGCGACCTCGATCTCTGTCTTCGCCCTGACTACTACCTTTCCACGACCGGTGGTATATGCATCGATGATGCCCTGACGGCCCTGGATGATACCTCCAGTAGGGAAATCAGGTCCCTTGATGTGCTCCATCAGGCCCTCAACGTCGATGTCTGGGTTATCAATGTATGCGCAGATGGCGTCACAGCACTCTCCGAGATTATGAGGTGCCATGTTTGTCGCCATACCTACGGCGATACCCGACGAACCATTGAGCAGCAGGAGCGGTGCCCTGGTAGGGAGCACTGTAGGCTCGAGCTCAGTGTCGTCGAAGTTATTTGTCATGTCGACAGTATCCTTGTCAATGTCAGCGATCACATCCACAGCAAGCTTCTGGAGCTTAGCCTCGGTGTAACGCATGGCTGCTACTGGATCGCCATCCATAGAACCGAAGTTACCCTGTCCGAAGACGAGTGGATATCTCTGGTTCCAGTCCTGGGCGAGACGTGCCAGGGCGTCGTATACGCTGGAATCACCATGAGGATGATACTTACCAAGTACCTCACCGACGATCTTCGCACACTTTCTGGTCTGGCCTGAGTATCCAAGTCCCAGTCCATCCATACCGAAAAGAACCCTTCTCTGCACAGGCTTGAGTCCATCCCTTGCATCAGGGAGGGCTCTGGAGACGATGACTGACATCGAATAATCGATGTACGCAGACCTCATCTCGTGATCTATCTCCACCGGCTCAATGATACCGTGAATCTGACCTTCTTTAATTTCCTCCATATTTTACGTATATAAACACGCAAATGTACGAAATTTCCACGACTAAAACAAAAGAAAAAAAGTATTATCTTTGTGAACTTCGAAAGATGAGCGGATATGGAAATGAGAATCTCAGACGAGCTTAACGATATCGTCAAATATGCCAGGGAAGAAGCGATGAGGACCGGAAATTACGGCATCCGAATCGACCACCTCACCCTAGGTATCATACGACATGGAGAGAACGACGCGTTCAAGCTCATGATGAGCCTTGGTGTCGACCCAGAAAGCCTCAAGGAGTGGATTGATGCGCAGGTCACCAGAGACGGCATCATCCCATACACCCAGGTAGATCAGGTGGTTCTCACCAGAGGTTCACAGAATATCATCAACCTCAGCATCCTTGAGGCCACAAGGTACAAGCATGCGGAGACAAGAAGCATACACCTCCTGCTGGCCATCTGCCGCAGCGAGAACGGCACATCCACCTACCTGAAGAAGTTCGGCATCGACATTCACGCCGTCCTCTCGGCTGTAGCCGAAAGCAAGTGCATGGACGGCATCCCACACACCGAGGCATCGCAGAATAACAGCGAGCAGGAAGTTCCTAAGGATGAACCACTTGAGGCATCAGCACCTCAGCCAAGCCAGTTCCAGATCGAAGAGTATGGAGTGGACCTCACGAAGGCCGCTGCAGACGGCCAGCTCGACCCTGTCGTAGGCAGGGAGGACGAGATCGGACGCGTCATCGAGATACTGGGAAGGCGCAGGAAGAATAACCCTATGCTCATCGGCGAGGCTGGCGTAGGAAAGTCAGCCATCGTGGAGGGAATCGCCATGAAGATCGCCACCGGCGACATCCCGCCAAGCCTTGGGCAGAAGAGAATCATATCCCTTGACATAGCTTCCATCGTCGCCGGCACCCGCTACAGGGGCGACTTCGAGAAGAGGATCAAGGACCTCATAGCATATCTGAAGGAAAATCAGGACACGCTGCTTTTCATCGACGAGTTCCACACCCTGGTCGGAGCGGGAGGCTCCCAGGGAGCACTGGATGCGGCTGGACTGCTTAAGCCTGCGCTTGCGCGCGGCGAGATCCAGTGCATCGGAGCGACCACGCTTGACGAGTTCAGGAAGATCATTGAGAAGGATGGGGCGCTCGACAGGCGATTCCACAAGGTCATTGTGGAGGCCAATGATGTCGAGCAGAGCATCGCCATCCTCAAGAAGCTGCAGTCGCGCTACGAGGAGTACCACCAGGTGGCATACCCCGACGAGGCGGTAGAGGCGTGCGCAAAGCTGACTGACAGATACATCAGCGACAAGGCGCTCCCGGACAAGGCCATCGACGCGATGGACGAAGCCGGGTCAATGGTAAGGCTCAGGAAGGCCAGCGGGGCGAGGAAAGGCTCCGTGGTCAATGCAGAAGACATAGCATTCGTGATCTCACGTATGACAGGCATACCGGTAAACAAAGTAGCCGAGAACGAAGGATGTAAGCTCCTGAAGATGAGCGACAAGCTCAAGGAGCGCATCGTTGGTCAGGACGAAGCCATCGAGACCATTGCGAGAGCTATCAGAAGGAACAGGGCCGGCCTCAAGGATCCGAACAGGCCTATCGGCACTTTCCTTTTCTTCGGCCCTACCGGCGTGGGAAAGACCCTGCTCGCAAAGAGGATCGCGGAGTATCTATTCGACTCTGAGGAAAACATAATACGCGTGGACATGTCCGAGTATACGGAGAAGTTCTCATCGTCCAGACTCATAGGTGCGCCTCCAGGATATGTAGGCCACGACGAGGGCGGTCAGCTCAGCGAGAAGGTAAGGCAGAAACCATACAGCGTGGTCCTGCTCGACGAGATAGAAAAGGCACATCCAGACATATTCAACCTCCTGCTTCAGGTACTTGACGAAGGCCGCCTGACAGACAGCCAGGGACACACGGTGAACTTCAAGAACACCATAGTCATCATGACCTCGAACGTGGGTTCAAGGGAGCTGGAGGAGTACGGAAACGGCATGGGATTCGCCAGGGCAAGGAAAGATGTGGAGGCCGACAGGAAATCCGTACTGGAAAAGGCTATAAAGAAAGCATTTGCGCCTGAGTTCATAAACAGAGTGGATGAGAAGGTCTACTTCTCCCCTCTCACCAAGGACGCCATAGAAAAGATCATAGACATCGAGATAAAGAGCCTCGTGAAGAGAGCCGCAGAGGCAGGCTACCACCTCAGGATCACGCCTGGCGTGCGCAAGTTTGTCGCCGACGCAGGCTTCGACTCCGTATATGGAGCCCGCCCGCTCAGAAGGGCGATCACCAGATACATCGAGGACCCTGTGTCCGAGTTCATCATCTCAGACAGGATGCTTGGTCACGTGAAGAAGGACACCGTGATAAGGGTGAACCTCATGCGCGACAAGGAAGGAACCCAGGTGACTAAGCTTGTCTGAGGGAGATAAGTTCAAGTCCGAGATCATCTACCATCTCAGCGAATGCATCGATGGAATCCTCAGAGAAAACTGATGAAAATACAGTCGAGATAGTGGTGAATTCTGTGTTCTTCATAAAGCATTGTTTTTGTTTACAGGTGCAAAGTTAAGTCAAGCTTGTGCCAAACTACGGCACAAGCTCAAGAAATTTTACATAAATTATGAAAAAAACATTCATTTTTCTCGCAATTCTCGCCGGAATGCTTGTTTCGGAGCTGAGATCGCACGCCATTGAGCCTACCGGCACATACATCTTCGCCGAAAAGGACTCATCCACTCTCATGCTTGACTATTATGATGCCGCCCCAGGCAGCAAGACCACGATAGACGGAAAGCAGAAACCAGCCATCATCTTCGTATTCGGAGGCGGCTTCTTCACAGGTTCACGCAACGACAAGTCTTTCGACAGATGGTTCACACACCTGACAAATGACGGCTTCAAGGTTTTCTCCATCGACTACCGACTCGGCCTCAAGGGCGTCACCAAGATGGGCGTAGCTCAGCGAGACCTCCTCGAGAAGGCTGTGCAGATGGCCGTCGAAGACCTTTTCAGCGCTACCGCTTTCATCTGCGAGAACGCAGCTGAGTTCGGAGTGGATCCCGCAAACATTGTCACAAGTGGATCATCCGCAGGTGCCATCACCATCATGCAGGCAGAATGGGAGAGGGCAAACTCACACCCTGCCGCCGCCGTGCTCCCAGAGGGATTCAAGTACGCCGGCGTGATGTCATTCTCCGGCGCAGTCTACTCGAAGGAAGGCAAGGTGAAGTACAAGCAGGAGCCAGCTCCTACCTTCATGTTTCACGGCATGGATGACAGGATCGTCACCTACAACCAGATCTGGTTCTTCAACATCAGGTTCGCTGGATCGAACATCGTGGAGAAGACCTTCAGAAAGATGAACTACAACCACAGGATCTACAGATACAAGGGCCACGGCCACGAGGTATCCATGTACATGGAGAAGGCATACGATGAAGAGATGGCATTCATCTACACAAATGTCATGAAGGGCAAGAAAGCCAATGTGGACGCTGTCATAAATGACAATGAGCCCGCTCCATCATGGGGAGCAGGCTCACAGAAAAAGCTGTACGCCAGCCAGAAGTAACTAATCTTCAGTAAGTTTATCCAAAGACAGTTTTACAAGCTCCTCCACGAGGGGCTTGTAATTTGTATTTGAGCTCTTCAGATATCTGTTCGCGATGATACAGCAGACAGTACCCGCATCATGTCCCAGATGCGCAGCGAGTCCAGCGAGCGCAGAACCCTCCATCTCGAAGTTTGTGATGCGATACTCCCCGAAGCTGTAGCTCTCGAAGTCCTCAAGCATGTTCGGCATGGCAAGAGGGATGCGCACTACCCTGCCCTGAGGGCCATAAAAGCCTGGAGCTGAGATGGTGACACCCTTCACCGTGACATCCTTGAACTTCTCGATGAGCCTGTCGCTGGCCTTGATGAAATATGGGTCTGGAAGATGCTTGTCCCAATGCACATGCTCCTTGAAAGCCTCTTCCATGGCGAGATTCGAGTAGCTGTCCCTGTCCTCATACCAATTGATCAGTCCGTCCACTCCGACAGAATAGTGCGAGAACACAAATGACCCGAGCGGAATGTCTGCATGGATAGCTCCGGAGGTTCCGATACGGAGCACGGTAAGAGTGCGGTGCTCTGGCTTCACTTCCCTGGTCTCAAAATCCACGTTTGCCAGAGCGTCGAGCTCTGTCATGACAATATCGATATTATCTGTTCCGATACCGGTAGAAAGCGCAGTCACCCTCTTTCCGTTATAGATGCCCGTCGTGGACACAAACTCACGCGCCTCATGATGGCACTCTATGCTTGTGAAGAACTTGCTCACCATGGCCACACGGCCAGGATCGCCTACAAGTATAACATTATCAGCCAGTTCCTCGGGACGAAGATGGATGTGGAATGCAGATCCATCGTCATTGATTATAAGTTCTGATTCTGGTATTCTCATGTGTTATTAGTTTTACAGTTTTACCCAAAGTTAGGATTATCCTTCGAAATTTCCTACTTTTGCGTAATAAACTGATAATTTTGAACATTATGTGGCAGAGAATACAGACATTATACATTGGCATCGAGACCGCGCTCATCACAGCCCTCTTCTTTGGACCTAAGGCAGTGGCAGCCACCGGGGAGCAGATAAGCTATATCTCATACATCCCTTACCTCATCCTTCTCATCATCATCACCATCTTCAATGTACTCGCCCTCATGGCGTACAAGCAGAGGGTGTTCCAGATGAGGACCATGGCCATGGCAGCCATCGTCACGCTCGCCCTTCAGATCTGGCTCGTGGTCGACTACATTGCCCTTATGGGCACCACCTATGTATTCCGCTTCACAGCCATCTTCCCTCTGGTGGCAGTCATCCTCGACATCCTTGCCATCCGTGGCATCATGTCTGACATCATGGTTGCGGAAAGCGTGAACCGTCTGCGCTCATCCAGAAAGCATCGCAAGTAGCATGATAGACTGGGGTAAGAGGCTTCCAGCCTATCTTGTGGGAGACTATCAGCTCACAGCCACGGTGATTTTCACCGCGCTGTTCGCTGTGCTCTTCACCGTGCTCAGCGCCCCATTCCATCAGGATTTCGCCTGGTTCGCCATCGGTGCGACCAGAGGACTAGGCTTCACCGCCATCTTCTTCCTCATAGTGCTCATACTGGTCAGCATCAGCAAGAGGACCATGCATCTGACCGGCACCAGAAGGGCTCTCACCTACACAGAGTACATCATCTGGAACTTACTGGAAATCATAATCATAAGCACCCTATACACCTTCTTCACCATGGAGGGAGAAAAGCTTGGGGTGATCGACTCCTTCGGAGAGTCACCTATCAGCATGTTCATCAGGGCCATAGAGCAGTGCGTGATCATCATTGGCGTCCCATACACGCTGGCGGGAATGTACTTCGCGCTCATGGACAAGAATAACACCATACGCCTTATGAACTACAGCACAGTCGTTTCCGACGAGATCGTAGCTCCTAAGGACGAGAAGAAGATTACCCTCTTCGACAGCAGCGGTGCGATGAAGCTCTCTATCAGATCATCGAGTCTTTACTATATCGAGTCTGACGACAACTACATCATCGTGTGGTACACAGATGGTCAGGACATGCTGAAGAAATATATGCTCCGCTGTCGTCTGAAAACCATAGAGGAGAGCTTCTCAGGCAGTTCTCTCGTACGATGCCACAGAAAGTACATCGTGAACACAGAGAAGATCAAGGTCCTTCGTAAAGAGAAGGATGGATTCGTTCTCGAACTTGAAAACGAATCCATCCCACCTATTTCTATATCCAAGACCTACGAGGAGAAAATCCTGAGGTCTGTAAACCAGTTCCCTGTAGACTAGTCTCCAGCTTCCTTGAGACGCTCAGCGTTCTCTGCGATGGTAAGCTGGTCGATGACCTCCTGAATGTCTCCATCCATGAACACTGGAAGGTTATACATACTCCAGTTGATACGATGATCGGTGACACGTCCCTGAGGGTAGTTATATGTACGGATCTTCGCCGAGCGGTCTCCGGTAGACACCATGGTCTTACGCTTGGATGCCACCTCGTCGAGGTACTTCTGATGCTCGAGGTTATAGAGACGGGTTCTGAGCTCCTCGAATGCCCTGTCCTTGTTCTTGAGCTGTGAGCGCTCCTCCTGGCACTGTACAACCAGACCTGAAGGGATATGGGTAAGACGCACTGCAGAATAAGTGGTGTTCACACCCTGTCCACCAGGACCTGATGCGCAGAAGAGATCAAGTCTGATATCACTCCAGTTGAGCTCTACATCGAACTCACCAGCCTCTGGGAACACTGCCACAGATGCCGCAGAGGTCTGGATACGACCCTGAGTCTCAGTCTGAGGCACACGCTGTACACGATGCACACCTGACTCATACTTCATCACGCCGTATACGCCTTCTGGGCTGGAAAGCTTGAAGACTATCTGCTTGTATCCACCGGCTGTTCCTGGAGCCTGATCGGTGATCTCCACCTTCCAACCCTTGGACTCAGCATACTTTGTATACATTCTGAAAAGGTCACCAGCGAAGATAGCCGCCTCGTCACCTCCGGTACCACCACGGATCTCGACCATGGCGTTCTTCGAGTCATCAGGGTCTGCAGGGATAAGCAGAAGCTTGATATTCTGCTCCATCTCTGGAATCTTAGGCTCTATTTCGCTGATCTCCTCGCGGGCCATCTCACGAAGGTCATCATCCTTCTCATTCATGAGGATGTCCTTCGCTGATGCCAGCTCCTCCAGCACCATCTTGTACTCGAGACCTGCCTTGATGATAGGCTCAAGCTCCTTGTAGTCCTTGTTCAGCTGGACATACTTCTTCATGTCCGACATCACCTCTGGGCTTGCAAGCTGATCCTGAAGCGACTGGAATTTGTCCTGCAAAGAGAGGACTTTCTCTAAAAGTGTATTTTCTGCCATATAAAAATTAAATGCTGAAATTATGGTAGTGAGGGCCGAAACGCTCGAACGCCTCGCGGTCAAGCATCTCCCTGTCATCAGGATGAGCGATGCTTATGAGAAGCTTCGCGCGCTCCTGCAGAGACTTGCCGTAGAGATCCACTGCGCCATACTCTGTCACGATCCAGTGTGCATCCGCACGAGGGGTAACGACTCCGGCGCCAGCGTTAAGGGTGCTCACTATCTTGTTCTTGCCCTTGTTTGTGCGTGACGCAAAGGCAGTGATGGATTTGCCACCCTCAGACATGGTAGCGCCCTTCACGAACTCCACCTGGCCGCCAGTACCACTGAAGATACGTGTACCGATGGAATCCGCACTGATCTGGCCAGTGATGTCCACCTCGACAGCTGAGTTGATCGCCTTCATGTGAGGGTTCTGGGCAATGACCATAGGGTTATTTGTATAACCGATATCCTTCATGAGGACATCAGGATTATCGTCAATGAATGAATATACTTCCTGAGAACCGAGAAGGAAAGATGAGACCACCTTTCCGGTATCGATCTTCTTGCATGCTCCGTTAATCACTCCTGCCTTGATGAGGCGGAGAAGGCCGTCTGCAAACATCTCAGTGTGAAGACCGAGGTTCTTATGGCCGCCAAGCTGCGCAGCGAGCGCATTTGGAAGAGCACCGATACCCATCTGGATACAGTCGCCGTCCTCGATGAGTGAAGCGCAGTTCTTTCCGATGAGGACCTCTGTAGGAGTAGGCTCGGCGAAGTGCGCAGTCACGAGCGGAGTGTCATCCTCTACCAGATAGTCGAACTGGTCGAGGCTCACGAGATCGCCGTGGGCATAAGGGACATTTGGATTTACTACACCGATGACCAGCTCAGCGGTCTCGATGGCTGCGATGGAGCAGTCTACTGAAGTACCCAGGGATACCATACCATTCGCATCAGGGCGAGACACATTCACGAGTGCCGCACCGAGCTTGATGAAACCATCGCGATAGAGCTTCTGGCTCTCTCCGAGATGGACTGGAAGGTAATCAGCATATCCCGCGTTTACATTTGCGCGGACATTTGGTCCTACGAAGAAGCCCTGCTCGAAGAAGATACCTTCATAACGAGGCTCGCTGTATGGTGCTGGACCTTCAGTATGGAAATGATGGAAATGCAGATCCTCTACCTCACCTGCGTCTGCTCTTCTGCAGAGAGCCTGGATGAGGATGTGTGGCACGCTGGCAACACTGCTCAGATGTATGTGGCTATGTGACTTGATGTGGCTTACTGCCTCATCAGCCGAAACAAAATTAATGGTATATGCCATAATTAGTTAGTGTATTGCAATAAATCATACAAAGATAGTTAATTTTTGGGAGAAACTTGGCTATATTTGCGTGTACAGGAAAAGATTTTTGAAAATGCACACCAGAGAAGAAAAGTTAGCATCATTCGGAAGACTGCTGGACATCATGGACCAGCTCAGGGAGAAGTGTCCATGGAACGCAGAACAGACCATGGAGAGCATACGCCCCATGACCGAGGAGGAAGTCTATGAGCTCAGCGACGCCATTCTGAGCGGGGACAAGAAAGCCACCGCGAAAGAGATAGGCGACCTCATGTATCACCTCGTATTCTACGCCCGCATAGCACAGGAAGCCGGAGATTTCGACATCGCCGCCTCCCTCGAGAAGGTGTGCGACAAGATGGTGTTCCGCCATCCACACGTGTTCGACCCGAACTGCCAGCAAATGAGTGCCAAGGAGATTGCAGACACGTGGGAGCTGGTCAAGGCGAAGGAGAAGGACGGTAACAAGACAGTCATGTCAGGAATCCCCGAGGCCATGCCATCCCTTCTCAAGGCACTGTCCATGCAGGAAAAAGCCAGAGGATGTGGATTTGACTGGGAGAAGCCCGAGGATGTCTGGGAGAAGGTGAAGGAAGAAGTAGGCGAAGTGGAAGAGGCCACCAAGGCCCCATCACATCTGCAGGAAGAGTTCGGAGACCTGCTCTTCTCTGTCATAAATGCGGCACGCCTCTTCGGCGTCGACCCGGAGGCGGCCCTGAACGGCACCTGCGCGAAGTTCCGCAGACGCTTTACCTATCTTGAGGAGAACACATTGAAGAAAGGCCTGAAGCTGTCAGAGCTGACACTGGCCGAGATGGACAGATACTGGGACGAGGCGAAGGCGAAAGGCCTGTAGCCCACTATTCGAAGAAGAAATCGCGTGCCGGGAGAGATGCAGAGCATTTCTCTCGGCATCTTTTGAACAGCTCTGCGGTATAACCAGTCTGGCGTGGACCCTTCCAGGTGCTGGTATTTGCCACCATCACCCAGCACTCGCCATCAGGAAAGAGCCTGATAAGGGCGCTGGTGCCCGAAAGCGTACCCGTACGCGACCAGCAGTGCCCTGGAGTGGTGTCATTCCATCCCAATGAGTACGTATTCTCATCGACATACCTCGTCATCTGGTCAATGCTCTCCTGCGAAAGGACGTCAGGCACCCAAGGCATGCCGTCGATGGCGGCCACGAAACGCGCAAGCTCCGGAGTGGACGCCACCCAGGCGCCAGCGCCCTTGAGTCCAGCTATATCATTGCCTCCATAGCAGCGAAGGACTTCCTTGCCGCTGTGGGTATACTCCTCGACAGGCTCGTCGTCATCCTGGAGATAATAACGGGTTTCATTGGGATACTTATCCGCATAATAGTTCCCTGCAATATGGAAATCCACGCAGCCGGCAGGGCGCAGGATATTCTCCTGCATCCAGTCTTCATATGGCTCTCCCGTCACCTTTTCGATGATCATCGAGAGTATGAGATAGCCGAGATTCGAGTACTCCTGAGATGTGCCTGGCTGGAAATACAGCGGCCGCGGAAGCTGCGTGAGCAGAAGGGTCGCCGCATCCGGAGCCGAGCTCAGGTGGTGCTGCTGCATGACGGTGACCGTCGAGAAGAGAGGGTCGCCGCGTCGGGTCGAGAAGCCCGCCTGATGCCTCAGGAGGTGCTCCACCGTGACTTTCAGATAGTTCGGATCTGTCAGGGCGTCGGTAAAGACCTGATCATTGAGTATGCCCAGGGGGCCGAAGACGCGGTCACCGAGAGAGAGCTTGCCCATCTCCTGAAGCTTCATGATGCCCGCCGCCGTGATGAGCTTGGACACTGAAGCCAGGCGCATGATGGTGCCTGGGGTCATCCTCTCACCCTTTTCCTTGTCGGCCCAGCCGAAGCCCTTCGAATACACAAGGGAGTCATTCCTGGTGATGGTGAGCGAGACGCCCTTGATGTGCCAGAAGCTCAGGTAGGTCTCCATCTCCTTGTCGATGTAGTCGAGTGCCAATGAATCCGACATCTCATTTGTCAGGAAATCATTGAGTGTACGCGACACCTTGGGCACCTCCGGCTCCTCTTCATCAAGCAGAGTGGAGCGGAACGCCCAGATGAGCAGTCCGCCTATCACCAGTGCCAGAGCCGTCAGGCTCAGAGTATGTCCACCTCTCGAAATCATTCTATATCAGGCCGGCTTTCTTTCCAAACTCAATGATGAAGTCAGCTGTCCCATCCACCCCGAGCATGGAAGAATCCACGCAGAGGTCATAGTTTGAAGCCACTCCCCAGTCGCCGAAGGTGAAGTAGTCGTAGTACGACTTCCTTGTCTTGTCGCGCTTCACGATGATGGCTTCAGCCTCCTCAAGGCTCACCCCAGCACGCTCAGACACTCTTTTCTTCCTTTCAGACATAGGAGCGGTGATGAATACATCCAGGCAGTCCATGTCCCTCAGGACATAGTCAGAGGCACGTCCCACAAAGATGGCCGAGCCGTTCTCCGCAGCATGCCTTATCACATCACTCTGGATGCGGAAGAGCTCATCGTCATTCAGATAGTTCTCCGCAATGCCGAAACTGTTCACCAGCGTCGATGTGAGGTTTGACAGAGAGAAGAACTTCTTCTGCTCATCACGCTTCGCAAAGAAGTCCTCACTGTAGCCGCTCTCCTTGGCAGCCTGAATCAGGAGTTCGCTGTCATAGACTGGAATGCCCAGTTTCTGCCCAAGTGCGATAGCGACACTCTTGCCACCACTGCCAAACTGACGTCCGATGTTGATGATGATTTTCTTATCCATGATTAGCTGATAGCGCCTCCAAGCGAAGACGAGTCATCGCCATCGCTGATTTTGTTGAACTTTCTAAATAGTCTTATGATGAAGAATGCCGAGAATACGACAGACATCAAATCCGAGATAGGGAAACTAATCCAAACGCCTGTCTCCTGCAGCCACAGAGGGAGCAGATATACCATTGGCACAAGGAAAATGAGCTGACGCGACAGCGACAGGAAGATGGAGATCTTCACCATTCCGAGGCACTGGAAGAAGTTTGACGTAATCATACCAAAGCCCACGACGCAGAACACACAATTCATCACCCTAAGGCCATGAACAGATAGATCTATGAGCGTAGGATCGCTGGTGAAGATGCTCACAGCAGCGCGTGGGAAGAATACTGAAACCACCCAGCAAATCGTAGTTATGAGCAGTGCCCACATCACAGTGAGTTTGAATACCTCCTTCACCCTACTGTACTGACGCGCACCATAGTTATATCCTGCGATAGGCTGCATTCCCTGATTCAGTCCCATCACGATCATGGCCGCCATCATGGTGATCCTGTTCACAATTCCATACGCTCCGATGGCAAGGTCACCGCCATACTTTCTGAGCTGCTGGTTGATGAAAAGCGCCACGATGCATGATGCCACGTTCATGAGAAATGGTCCAAGTCCAATGGCCATGGACTGCTTCGCCACTCTCCAGTCAAGCTGGAACAATGGTCTAGGGAAGTGCACAGCCTTGTTCTTGTCTGCAAGGAAGCGGAAAGAATATACCAACGCCATCAACTGACAAAGGATGGTGGCGATGGCTGCACCCTGAATGCCAAGCTTCAGGACGAAGATGAATATAGGGTCGAGGATGGCATTCGAGACGACGGTGAAAAGGGTCAGGCCCATGGCCGTCTTCGGGTCGCCACCGGCCCTGATGATGCCGTTGAATCCGAAATACAGATGCGAGAACACATTTCCAAGGAGGATGATGAGCATATAGTCCCTCGCGAAAGGCAATGTATTCTCACTTGCCCCGAAGAAATACAGGATCTTGTCCAGGAATGGGATGGTGAGAAACGTAAAGATGACACCGATGATGGTGTTCAGCGACAGTACATTTCCAAGGACTTTGTTTGCGTTCTCATAGTTCCTCTGTCCAAGCATGACAGAGATCATGGTCATCGCGCCCACGCCCACCAGGGTACCGAGGGCGGCAGCAAGGTTCATAAGCGGGAAGGTGACCGCCAGGCCGGAGATAGCATACGAACCCACACCTTCGATATGTCCGATGTAGATGCTATCTATCACATTATATAGAGAAGACGCAGTCATGGCAATGATGCCGGGGACTGCGTACATTCTAAGTAAGGTACTTATCTTAAGGGTGCCGAGCTCCGTAGGAGCGGCACTTCTTTTCAACGCCATAGGCAGAACTAGTCTTTCTTGGTTATTTCGATCTCAAATACGAGTGGGGCGTAAGGTGGGATGGTAGAGTTGCTTCCGTTATAGGTATAACCACGGTCTGAGATAAATACTCCAGCACCCTTTTCTCCCAGCTTCATGCTGTAGATGGTCTTCTTGAAGCCATCGATGACATCTGAGTTACTGGTGCCCATGGTGAGATCCTCATACTTGTCAGCCCAGGTGACATATGTAGGCTCATAAGTATTCGATGGGCTGTAGATGCCGTGTACCTTCGCAGTATCTGCGATGGTAGTGTCGAATACCTTGCCACTCAAAAGTCGTCCCGTATAGTTTAGGTAAACCTTGTCTCCGTTCTTGAATGAGGTGGTGTCAGTACCATCCTTGATCTTGATATAGTAGAAACCAAGTCCAGTCGAATCAGGGATGTTACTATATGTCTTTGCAAGATAGTTCTCAGCCTGAGCGATCTCCCACTTCTTGATATCTGGGACAGCCTCTGTGACCTCGAAGGTATAGATATAGTCACTTCCGCTCACATTTGCCAGATACTCCTCTTCTGAATCGTATCTTTCGTACGATGAAAGCCAGCCTGGCACGATAGCGGTTCTCTTGCCACCCACCTTCATGGTAGAGAGGACAGCGTCGATACCTGCCTCGAGGTTATTGTCTCCACGATAGAAGAAATACGGTCCGTAGTACTCAGACTCACTGTATGTGCCCACCTGCTTCGCAAGCGACTCCACTGTGGTCTTCTTCACATTACCCTGAAGATCCTTTGATGTATAGTGAGCTCTCACATAAGGGAAGGACTTGATATCTGAGACTGAAATGCCTGTACCTGGAATGTCCTCAATGATATATATGCCAGGAGCCACCTTCTGGGCATCTGGATAATGGGTGAGCAACCATGCGTCAAAATATCTCTTCGCTGCGTCGTTCTTTCCTGCTGTATTTGTCTTGGCACAGCCAGTAAGCACTGCCGCAGCCATGGCAATAGCGAAAAAAGTCTTTCTAAATGTCATATATCAAAATCAACTAATATCTTAATTATCAACTGTTTCCACCCACACTCTATAAGCGAGTGGAGTTCTTGGCGGGATGGTTCCTACAGGGTGGCTCCCGAAGCCATACTTCCCTGAGAACAGGATCACGCACTCCTCACCTGGCCTCACACCCACAAGTCCTCTCTTCAAGCCATCCACGATCTTCGCATCAGAAAGGCTGAATGAGACAGGGTCCGTGAAAACACAGTCCATGCCGGCAGCGCCAGCAAGTTCCTGCCTGTTTGTCGCAAAAAGCGAACCAGGCTGAAGAGAACCTGAAGAAAAATCATATCCTCCATAATAGAAAGACACCTTTCCTCTCTTCAGCAGCGCGTCTCCCCTTCCCTGCTGGATGGTAACCCTGGTGGTTCCACCGTAATAGGTCACGGTGATGGTGTCGTGCAGTTCCTGATCACCATCGTTGCTTACCTTGTCTACGCGTAGCACCGTAGTTCCGCCATCCTCCACCATGCTGAGCGTATCGCACGGAGTGATAAGGCCGGCGATAAAACGGTCAATCGTCTCTTCCTGCTTGGTGTACACCTGATCCTCTGAAGCCTTGGTGCAGGCAAATGCAGCAAGGAAACAGAAGGACAAAAGTAAGATTTTATCTATCCTCATCAAAATAATCTTTCAAAATGTTCACGATATAAGCCTCGGCGCCCTCTGGAGTCGCGATGTCCTGAGGGAAGAAGAGGCGGCCTCCGGAAGCCTGCTCATGCCCGCCGCCATGAAAATAGCGTGTGGCCATGGAGTTTGCGGAATATCCCACCTTCGAGCGTATGGATACTCTATAATATTCAGTGTCCTCACGAAGAAGCAGGCTTATCTTGACCTTTTCCACCTGAAGAGGGATATTCACGACTCCCTCCAGATCGCCCTCCTGAAGATCGAACTGTTCCTGCTCCTTTCTGGTAAGGATGATATACGCCACTCCTTCTGCAGTGATGGTCAGTTTCCTGTCCAGAAGATAACCCATGAGCCTTACCCTGTTTTCCCTATACTCATTATTGATATGGCTCACGATGTCATCCCTATCCACGCCGGCTGCGAGAAGTTCAGAAGCCATTCTCAGAGTGGATGGGAACACCGAATTCGCGAAGTTGTTCGTATCAGTGGTCATACCTGACATGAGCGCATAGGCGCTCTCCGCTGGAAGCTTCGTCGCATCTCCTGCGATCTGAGGCATGGCCATGAGTATGTGATACAGCAGCTCTGATGCTGACGAGATGTCCGGTGTCGAAAAAACGAGATCAAACGCAGTCTCGTCAGGATGAAGATGATGGTCGATCAGGACCTTGGACGACTTCGAATCCTCAAGCAAGTTCTGGAGACCATCTGTCCTTGCGAAGGAATTGAAGTCCAGACAGAGTATCAGATCTGAAGACTTGAGCCATTCTCCTGCGGCCTGTATCTCCTGAGAGAAATCCAGGTAAGCATCCTCTGTGGAAGAAGGCTTGATGAACGCGATGTTCTGCGATATAGCATTCGGCATAACCACCTTAGCTTCAGCACTATAGTACCTTCTCAAGAACATCAGGAGAGCCGTGGTACTACCCAGGGCATCGCCATCAGGACGCGTGTGCGAAATGATGGAAACCCGACGCGACTGTGCGAAGAAACCGTCCAGTCTGGATATGCAGCTTTCTGTAATCTGGAACATCGTGCGTAATTTGATTTGCAAATTTACAAAGAATATTGCATTTCATAATTCATTTTTATAACTTTGTCCGTTGTAAAGACTGTTTAGAAAGTAAAATAAAACATAATACAATGAATCCAATTCTTAAAAAAGTTTTGACCTGGCTCGTTCTTCCTGCCATCATCGTGGTCCTTGTTTACACTATCGTTCAGAGTATCATGCAGCCTGTAAACTTCAATAAGGAGAAGGCTCAGCGTGAGGAAGTAGCTATCCAGCGCCTTAAGGACATCCGTACCCTTCAGGTAGCTTACAAGGGTGTTCACAACAAGTTCAACTCATCTGTTGACTCACTCATCGACTTCTATAACAAGGAGCAGATGGCTGTGATCATGCAGATCGGTTCACAGGATGACTCCCTCGCCATGACTCACACCGAGGCTGTAAAGAGAGCAAACAAGAAGATCACTGCCGCACAGCTTTATGATATGTATCTTAAGGGTGACAAGAACCTCGTGTTCAAGGTAGAGAACAAGATCGCTGTAAAGGATACCCTCTTCAACGACCGTCCTGATTTCTGCATCGACTCACTCAAGTACATCCCATTCTCAGGCAAGACCCCTGTCCTCATGGAGTCTATCGTAAAGAAGGTGTCAGGTGTAGATGTTCCTCTCTTCGAGGCTAAGATGCCTTACAGAGACCTTCTTAAGGGTATGGATAACCAGCTTAGAATCAATCTTGATTTCGACAGAAGAGATCAGAACAAGTACGAAGGTCTTCAGGTTGGTAGCATCACCGCTCCAAATAACAACGCAGGAAACTGGGAGTAATCTGATGGATCAAATACAGAAAGAGAGAATATCCATTCAAGTCACCTTGAGTGGATATTCTTTTAAAATAGAGAGTGGTAATGACGTCAAGACATCTGGATGGCTTGGCGCCGAGCGCGTCTTCACCTGCCCTGAGCTTCAGAAGCGCTACGACGAAGTACGCATTTCCCTTCTCACCCCGAAGTTCACTCTCGTCCCTTCTCAGTTCTTCACACCGTCTTCTGCGAGAAGCATGCTCTCTGACGTCATGAACATCAGGGAGAGCGATGCGGTAGAATATGTGGAGGTACCGCAGTTCGGAGCGAGTCTCATCTTCTCAAATTCCATCGATGAGTCGCTCTCGAAGGTCATCGAGCAGACAGTAAGGACCACATCAGGCGAGACCGCCAGGATACTCCCTGAGATGTACTACATACTCGAGGAGCTGCCTAAGTGCCCTGAGTACAACAAGATCCTGGCGACATGGAAGGACAGCCATCTCCATCTGGCCATCGCGCAGGGAAAGAGCCTGCTGCTCGCAAACAGCTTCCATGCACCCGACTTCACCACGGCGGAATACTTCATCTTCAACGCCATGAAGTCGCTCCAGCTGAATCCAGAGGTATCTACCATATGCTGGAGAATGCCTCTCAAGGCAGAGGATGAGATGTCTCTTTACAGATACTTCAAAGCAGTAGAGCAGATATGAGAATAATCGGAGGAAAGCTCAAGGGGAAGTCTATCAATCCCCCAGCAGGATATAAGGCCCGCCCTACCACGGATTTCGCGAAGGAGGGCCTTTTCAACATCTTGGACAATGAATACGAGTTCGAGGACCTGAAGGTCCTGGACCTCTTCGGCGGCACAGGATCCATTGCATTCGAGTTCGCCTCCAGAGGAGCGTCACGCGTATACTGTGTGGAGATGGCCAGGGAGAATGCCTCTTTCATAAAGACAGAAGCCGGCAGGCTGGGACTCACAAATGTGACCATGGTGAGAGACAATGTCTTCGATTTTCTCCCTATCTGCCGCGAGAAGTTCGACATCATCTTCGCAGACCCTCCTTACGCACTGGAGAATCTCCAGACCATACCAGACCAGGTGCTTGGTCTGGACCTGCTTCACCCAGAGTGCTACTTTATCCTTGAACATGGAGACGAGCACTCGTTCAAGGCGCATCCTTGCTTTGTCAAGGAGAGAACTTACGGTAGAGTTCACTTTTCATTTTTCATAAAGAAATAAGATGACATTCAAAGTTTTTTTCGCTGCTGGAGCCATAGCCATGGCACTGGTGGCATGCACCAGCCGTACGACAGAAGAGAGCTGGGCACCAGCGGGAGACAGGATCAGGACAGCTTGGGCTGAGGAAGTGACTCCTCAGAACGCACATCCTGAGTATCCTAGGCCTAAGATGGTAAGAGACGACTGGCAGTCACTCAATGGTCTGTGGGACTACGCCATCGTGGAGGCCGGAGTAAAGGAAATGCCAGAGCCAGAAGGAAAGATTCTGGTTCCGTTCCCTGTAGAGTCTTCACTCTCAGGAGTAGGCCGCACCGTGTCAGCAGACAGCTCGTTGTGGTACAGGAGGATAATCGAGGTGCCTAAGGACTGGAATGGAAAACACATCATGCTCAACTTCGATGCCGTGGACTGGGACTCAGAAGTATTCGTGAATGGCCAGAGCATGGGCAGACATACAGGAGGATACACAGCCTTCAGCTATGACATCACACCTTATTTATATATGAATGGCAAGCAGACCATCGAGGTCAAGGTTCTCGATGCTACCGACAAGGGAAACTTCCAGCCACGAGGAAAGCAGGTTTCCAAGCCTAGCGGCATCTGGTACACCAGAGTCACCGGCATATGGCAGTCAGTGTGGATGGAGGCAGTTCCGGAGACATCGATAGAGAGCTACTACACCGTAGCCTCACTCGCAGACAGCTCACTTGTGGTCTACCCTACCATCAAGAATGCCAAGGAAGGTGATGTCATCAAGATAGATCTCATAGAGGGAAAGGTAGGCTATTCAGCCGAGGCACCTGGTCAGAGCATCATCACAAGCATGAATACTGTGGACGGGAAGCCAGCCAGACTTGTCCTCAAGACTATCAAGACCTGGAGTCCAGACTACCCATACCTCTATGGTCTGAACATAAGCATCATCCGTGCAGGAGAGACAGTGGACTGCATCAAGGGCTATGCAGCGATGCGCGAGGTAGGCACCATCACCGATGCTGCGGGCCACAGGCGCTTCGCTCTTAACGGCAAGCCTATATTCCACTACGGACCACTTGACCAGGGATGGTGGCCAGACGGCCTCTATACGGCACCGACTGACGAGGCTCTCAGACACGATGTCGAGATGACCAAGGAGTACGGTTTCAACATGATACGAAAGCACATAAAGATAGAGCCAGCCAGATGGTACACCCATTGCGACCAGCTGGGCATCATGGTATGGCAGGACATGCCTTCAAATGCCGCCAACGACCTCAACCATTGGGGAGACAATGAGTATGACGAAGGCACCGACTTCCCACTCAGCGATGCCGCGAAGGAGAACTACTTCAAGGAGTGGTCAGAGATCATTGCACAGCGCAAGGAGTATCCATGCATCGTGGTCTGGGTGCCATTCAACGAGGCGTGGGGCCAGTTTGATACCCCTCGCGTCGTCGCATTCACCAGGAAGCAGGACGACACCAGACTCATCAACATGGCTTCCGGCGGAAACTGGATCAGCGGTGGAGTGGGTGACATCATGGACAGCCACAACTACCCTCAGCCTAGGATGAGGGTATGGGACAATGACCTCGTGAACGTGGTGGGCGAATACGGCGGACTCGGCCTCCCACTCGAGGGCCATCTCTGGCAGGCTGACAAGAACTGGGGATACCAGGAATTCAAGTCCTCACAGGAGGTCACCGACAAGTATGTCGAGTTCACAGAGACCATGAAGGAGCTCACCAGACAGGGTGTAAGTGGAGCAGTCTATACCCAGACTACAGACGTGGAGGGTGAGGTCAATGGCCTCATGACATACGACAGAAAGGTGAACAAGCTGGACGTCGGACGGGTATCGAAAGCAAACAGGTCAGTCATAGACCTGCTAAAGTAAAAATAAAGGGTGGCCAAACGGTCACCCTTTAAATATATATGTAATGACTTTTAGACTCTGTCTCTAACGCAACGAACCTGCGCTGCGAATCCATCCTTAAGCGCCGTGCCTGTATAGAGATCCGGCTTCTGGACAAAGATGTAACGATAGTAAGCATACTCGTCATCAGACTCATCTGCAGTCCAATGCGCTGAGTAATCCTGATAGTTTCTGAAAGAGTAGTCGCTGCCGTCTACGAGGGCATATCCAAATGGGAAGATGCTTATACCGGTCTTATCTGTAACCTTCACATCTGGCCAGAACTCCCACATCTTGGCGCCATTGAAATAGATATCCGCCATGAAAAGACCTGCGCACGCTTTGAATGTAGAATTCTTATCTGTCACCTGAGCGCCAGCAGCCTGGGCCGCAGCCATCCAGTCGTCCTGGGAAGGAAGTCTCCATCCTGTAGGACAAGCGGCCTTAGCCTCACTCCAGGTATAGAAACGACCAGCTACCTTGGACATGGCGTCAGCATCGAGGAAGGCCTTTCCCTTAGGGACGTAGGCGAGGTTCTCTCTGAACCAGTCTGTCTTTCCTACTGTTGTGCAGTTATACTTCAAGCCATCCCTGACGTCCACAAACACGAAATCATCTGGTCTGAGCTGGAGTCCCTTGAGCGAACCATTCTCCCTATCCGCGTCTACCACTACGAACTTCTTCGAGCAGGATGCTGCGGAATAACCTTCAGCATTATAGTAGCAGGTAACGGTGAAAGAACAAAGTGTATCCGGAACCACAAGCTTATATCTACCATCCTTTACCTCTCCGTAAGCCTTGGTGGTATCTGTACGTGAGATACGGGAATCGCTGGAAAGAAGCTTCCAGTAGACTCTGTAGTCGCCATCATCATCTCTCTTCGCGCCAGAAGGGACGAGATCAAAGGTCTGTCCCTTGAGAACATACGAAGGCATATCGAACTTCAATGAGCCGCTGAAGTAGTTAGTGGTAGTCTCCTCCTCCTTCTCCTCGCACGAGAGAGCGAGCAAGGCAGCAGTACAGAGTGCCAACGAAATCTTCAAGTATTTATTCATCAAATGCATAATTAGTCAATTAACTTACAAATATGAGCATTTTTTGGGTCAAAACCGCTAAATTTGTGCAAATACTTTGCCGAATATGAGAAGCATTGCCACTTTTTTCATCACTGCCGCGATGATCGCGCTGACATTGGGCGGCTGCAGCCGCTCTGACAGGTACATTGCCGTGAATGGATTCGCCCAGGGCGGGACCTACACAGTGAAGATGAACCTGAAGGAGGTGCACGTCGCTCCAGAGGCTATACGCGAGGGCATTGACTCCATCCTCACCCTCATCGACACCACACTTTCGGGTTATAACAAGTCCTCGATGCTGAGCCGCTTCAACGCAGGCGAAGCAGTGAGGCCGAACCAGCTCTTCATCGACATCTACGACTACTGCGCGCAGATGTACGAGCAGACAGGCACTGCACTTGATGTGGCATCGGGGCCACTCTTCGATGTCTGGGGATTCGGTTTCAAGGGAGAGTCATTCCCTACCGACGAGCAGGTGCAGCAGACGCTCGCCACATGCGGCATGAAGAGGCTGGCGAAGCACATGGAAGGCGCCATCCAGGATGGCTTGCTCTCCCCTGCCGCACTGATCACGGACGGCTCGGAGGCGCTTCCAAGGCTGAATTACAATGCAGTCGCACAGGGCTACTCGTGCGACCTCGTGGCAGAATACCTCCACTCCCTCGGCATCCATGACATGCTCGTGGATATCGGTGAGATATACTGCGAAGGCGTGAACCCTGCAGGCATAGGCTGGTCGATAGGAGTGGACAGACCGGTAGATGGAAATGACGAGCTGGGAGCCGACATCGACGGCATTTGGCAGTCGGATGGCAGCGCATGCGGCATCGTGACATCAGGAAACTACCGCAAGTTCCATATCGTGGACGGAAAGAAATACGCCCACACCGTTGATCCTCGCACAGGCTACCCTGTACAGCACAGCCTGCTGAGCGCCACCATTGTGGCTCCCACATCGGCAGAGGCGGATGCGCTCGCGACCTACTGCATGGTGATCGGTCTGGAGGAGGCGAAGGAGTTCATCTGCTCACGAGCTGACCTGGAAGGCTACCTCATCTATGACGAGGGAGGCCAGATGCGCGAGTGGGCATCTGACGGATTCAACGTCATCACATCGACGAAATAGCTTCAAGCACGAAGAGAAATACCTGAACAGCAGTGTCCTCCAGCCACACCAGAGCTGGGGGACACATGTTTATGGCCTGAGCAGCCACTACCACCACGGCAAGCGTCATTATGACAGAGGTCAATGGCAATGCAATCAGATTCGTAAGCAGGAAATACCTAGGGAAGCTATGAAAGCGAATCCAGCTGAGAGGAGCGGTGAAAACCTGACACGACAATGTCAGCGACACGGCATTCCACATCCAATGCATGGGCGAAGTCCTGCGTTCCTCTGGATACCAGCTCTTCAGGTACGGGAAGACGAAGACAATGCCGCACATAGCCAGATACGACAGTTGAAAGCCAATGCTCATGATTACCGACGGAGTCAGCACAAGCTGCACAGTCAGCGCCGCAAAGAAGATGTTCTTCGGCTCAGCCTTCCTTTCAGGGTCAATGACCGAGATCTCTCTGAAGCAGATGAAAAGAAAAGCACGGACTATGGAAGGGCCTGCGCCCGTCATGACGGTATAGAAACCAGCGAGGGCCACACATAGTACCGAGCGGACGAGCCTCATGCGTGGGGAGTTCCCGAGCAGTCCCAGAGTACGTCCCACCATCATATACACGAGTCCGAGATGCAGGCCGGAAAGCGCGAGGATGTGGGAAGCGCCGGCGGCGCGGA
Organism: Bacteroidales bacterium; assembly: GCA_024398295.1. Taxonomy (GTDB): domain Bacteria; phylum Bacteroidota; class Bacteroidia; order Bacteroidales; family UBA932; genus Cryptobacteroides. The sequence continues at coordinate 43,383 of JAKSJL010000001.1, read as the reverse complement.
ACGCGGCGACCTGCGCGGCCGCAAGGCCTGAGCGGTCGCCCGTGAGGAGCGCCATCAGCAGGGCATTCGTCCGCCCGTGGGCGAACGGGATGCCCGCTATCAGCGCCCTCAACCGCTGCAGCGCCGCCTTCGCGAGCATCGGCTCTGGGTCAGAGACATCCACACAGATCGCCCTTGATGTGAAGCAGAACACGCCCAGAAGGAAGAACATGAGCATCGGCCCATACGCTCCAGAGGCGTCCCTGGACATAAGGAAAATGATGCTCGCTGCAGCAAACAGCGAAGCAAGTGACAGCGAAGCAGGCAGGAGAAACCCACCTGTAGAAGGCGCCAGGACAGCGCCCACAAACACACCTATCACAAAAGGAATCGAAATCCCCTCAATCTCTCCAGCCACATCCATTTCGAAACAGATTTTTGCTAATATAGTGAGAATTATTGTTAACTTTGTGTGTTATAGCAAAACTTGGTTAAAATTTGAAAAAATATAAGTTATGATCATTCTTGTTATCAATTGCGGAAGTTCTTCCATCAAGTACCAGCTGCTTGACATGAAGAATGACGACGTTTACGATCTCCTTGCAAAGGGTCTTGTCGAGAAGATTGGCCTCCCTATGGGAGCTCTCACTCACAGACCTACAGGTAAGGACAAGGTATATAAGGAGCTCCCTATCGCAGACCATAAGATAGGTATGCAGCTTGTCCTTGACGAGCTCATCAACCCTGTAAGCGGTGTGCTCAAGTCTTTCGACGACATCGAGGCCGTAGGTCACCGTATCGTCCAGGGTGCTGACTATTTCTCAGGCAGCGCCATCGTGGATGAGGACGTCATGGAGAAGATCGGCATCTGCTGCGACTTCGCTCCGCTCCATAACCCAGCACACATCCTCGGTATCAGAGCCGTACAGCAGGTTCTCCCTTCTGTCCCTCAGGTAGTTACCTTCGACACCGCATATCACCAGACCATGCCTGAGTATGCATACATGTATGCTCTCCCATATGAGTACTACACCAAGTATCGCGTACGTCGCTACGGTGCACACGGCACATCTCACCAGTTCGTAGCACAGAAGGGTGCGAAGTTCGTAGGCCTCGACCTCGAGAACTCAAAGATCATCACCTGCCATATCGGTAACGGTAGCTCAGTCACCGCCATCGTAAACGGAAAGGTTGTGGATACCTCTATGGGCTTCACTCCACTCGAGGGTATGATCATGGGTACAAGATGTGGTAACATCGACCCTAATATCGTCCCTTACATCATGAAGAAGGAGAACCTCACTCCTGACCAGATGACCGACATCATGAACAAGAAGAGTGGCTTCGCAGGCCTTTCAGGCATCTCATCTGATGCACGCGACCTCGACGCTGCCGCAAACGAGGGCGACAAGAGAGCGAAGCTCGTGCTCAAGAAGCTCACCTACGACGTGATCAAGCTCATTGGCTCATATGTAGCTGCGATGGACGGCGTAGACGCCATCTTCTTCACTGCAGGTATCGGTGAGAACAACGCAAGATTCCGCAGAAGAGTATGCGAGAACCTCACCTACCTCGGCGTCAAGTTTGACTATGAGGCAAATGCAGTTTCAGGAAAGGACACACTGCTTTCTTGCCCTGACTCAAAGGTCAAGATCGCTCTCATCACCACAGACGAGGAGCTCGTGATCGCACGCGACACCATGCATCTCGTACAGAACATGGACGAATAAACATACACGAATATGTCTTTAATGGATAACATCATCGCGCGTGCGAAGTCAAACAAGCAGCGCATCGTGCTCCCAGAGTCACTTGAGGAGCGCACCATCACAGCAGCAGACAAGGCCCTTGCAGATGAGCTCGCAGAGATCATCCTCATCGGTAACAGAGAGGAGATCCTCGCCCTCGCTGAGAAGCTTGGCCTCAAGAACATCGAGAAGGCTACCATCATCGACCCTGCTACCAGCGAGAAGACTGAGGAGTATGCACAGCTCCTTTTCCAGCTCCGCCAGAAGAAGGGCATGACCATCGAGGTCGCTCGTCAGACTGTCCTCAACCCTCTCTACTTCGGATGCCTCATCATCAAGAGCGGAGATGCTGACGGCCAGATCAGCGGTGCTCTCTCTACCACCGGCGACACACTTCGTCCTGCACTCCAGATCATCAAGTGCGCACCTGGCATCACCTGCGTCAGCGGTGCCATGCTCATGCTCACCGAGGCTAAGCAGTACGGCGAGGATGGCGTTCTCGTGATCGGCGACGTAGCTGTGACCCCAGTTCCAGATGCAGGACAGCTCGCACAGATCGCTGTTTGCACAGCACAGACCGCGAAGTCTGTAGCTGGTTTCGCAGATCCACGCGTGGCTATGCTTTCATTCTCTACCAAGGGTTCAGCGAAGCACGAGGCTGTAGACAAGGTTGTCGAGGCTACCAAGCTCGCTCATGAGCTCGCACCAGAGCTCAAGCTTGACGGTGAGCTCCAGGCAGACGCCGCTCTCGTTCCTTCAGTAGGCTCTAAGAAAGCTCCTGGTTCAGAGATCGCAGGTAAGGCAAATGTCCTTGTATTCCCTAGCCTTGAGGCTGGAAACATCGGCTACAAGCTTATCCAGAGACTCGGTGGCGCAGAGGCTATCGGACCTATCCTTCAGGGTATCGCCCGTCCAGTTAATGACCTCAGCCGTGGCTGTTCAGTAGACGACATCTATAAGATGGTCGCTATCACAGCATGCCAGGCTATGGATGCGAAATAAGCCATGAAAAAGCTCGTCATAGCATTACTTCTCATTCTGGGACTAGCATCTTGTCAGAAGCCTGACACAGACAGACCAGAAAGGGGTCAGATGCCGCAGTACGACCACATAGTGGATCCAGGTGGACAGACAGTCCCTGGAACCTAAGAAAACGAAGAAGCCGCCCTTTTGGACGGCTTCTTTGATTATGACATGCGCTCTAGATTCTGATCAGCTCATACTCACGAGAGCCAAGTCCTATCTTCTCAGCGTGTGCCAGACAAGGCTTCCAGTCTGAGTGAGGGTTCGAGTTCTTGAAATGATCGTGATGATCCACGAAGTCATGTGCATGTATATGCTCTCCCAGCTGGCTGTTATGGATAGGTGTAGCGGCCATGCAGGCATCTACACACGCCCAGTCAAGTGCAAGAGGATCGAACGACGCGAACATACCAATGTTTGGAAGGATAGGAGCATCATTCTCCTGATGACAGTCGCAGTTTGGTGACACGTCGATGACGAGTGAGATATGGAAATGAGGTCTTCCATCGAGAACTGCCTTTGTGTACTCTGCCATTCTCTTTCCGAGTAGGTCATTTGCATCTGAATCGATGAAGTGGATAGCGTCGAAGTTACATGCACCGAGGCAGCGGCCACAACCTACGCAGTTGTTCTGATCCACTGTCATCTTCTTCGCCTCAGCATTGAACACGAGACCATTGTTCGCACATTCCTTCTGGCACTTCTTACATCCACGGCAAAGGTCAGGGGTCACAGAAGCCTTGCCGCTCGAGTGCTGCTCCTTCTTTCCTGCGCGTGAACCGCAGCCCATACCTATATTCTTTATGGCGCCGCCGAAACCAGCTTCCTCGTGTCCCTTGAAGTGAGTAAGGCTGATGAATACGTCAGCATCCATGATAGCGCGTCCGATGTGGGCATTCTTCACATACTCTCCATTTACAGGCACATCGATGTCGTCGGTACCCTTGAGGCCGTCTCCGATGATGATAGGGCAGCCTGCTGCGAGAGGAGTGAAACCATTCTCCCATGCGCAGTACAGATGCTCAAGCGCATTCTTCCTATATCCAGGATACATGGTGTTACAGTCTGTGAGGAATGGCTTGCCACCAAGCTCATTGACCACGTCAACCACCGCTCTAGCATAGTTTGGACGGAGGAAACTGAGGTTTCCATGCTCTCCGAAGTGCATCTTGATGGCAACGAACTTGCCATCCATGTCGATGTCGCCGATACCTGCAGCCTTGATGAGCTTCTGCAGTTTCTGTGGCAATGGCATTCCGTACGCTGGGGTACGGAAGTCTGTAAAGTAAACTTTTGACTTAGACATATTATCGTAGGTCTGTTATTATATAGCTTTTTGATAGTTTCTTTGTATCGAAGGAATAAGTGCTCTTCGCCTTCGCATCAGTAAGAGTCAGTCCTGATATCACAAACTCTGTCACTGTGCCATCACTGACCACGATAGACGCGCCCTCAAGTGACTTCCCCGCAAAGAACAGGGTCACGCTCTTGAAGTTTGTCCCCTTGGTCTTAGGTTCCATATACGCAGCGGTCACTTTCTTGCCCTTGAAGGTAGTAGACGAAGTCTTCTTCAACGCGAAAGCCTTGTCTACAGCACCCACAAGGAGGGCTGGATTTGCCTCATAGTCAGGAGTTTCCCCGCTTACGCTCTCGATATAGCACTCCTCTGCTGCGGTGTCCACTGTCCAGCGTGTAGCGCCATCACAGTAGATCTCCAGACCATTGCCTGTCATGGTGAAGGCATCTCCCTGGAGAGCTACCTTGCCCTTGCCCGAAAGCGGAAGGTCTCCCTTCACAGCATATGAATAGTCAAATGACGCCTTGTGCCCCTTGAGGGAAGCAGCGAAGTCTGAGACAATGTTCTGGCCCCATGCCGAAGCTGTCAGCATGACTGAGAGGAGGATAGCGAATGTTCTCTTCATACTAGTAATTCAGGAATGGTTTGATGATGACCTCCAGCTCCTCAAGCGAAGAGACGAGAACCTGTCTAGGCTTCGATCCCTCCTGAGGGCCTACGATACCCGCAGCCTCAAGCTGGTCCATCACTCTACCTGCCTTCGCATATCCCATGCCAAGCCTTCTCTGAAGGTCTGAAGTCGAGCCCTTCTGGGTCATCACGACCAGCTTCGCAGCCTCCTCGAACTTCTCATCGAGATCCTTCATATCCACCATACCAATGCTCTCGCCCTCTCCTTCTGGTTCAGGCTCCGGCAGGTAATATGGTGTATTATAGCTCTTTCCGTATCCCTGCTGATTGAATACCCACTCAGACAGGTCATTGATCTCGCTGTTCGAGATATAGCCGCACTGGATACGCTCGCTCTCCACTCCTGCGTAGTAGAGCATGTCTCCCCTACCGATGAGCTTCTCAGCACCAGACTGATCGAGGATGGTCTTCGAGTCCACACCCGTGGTCACGCGGAATGCGATACGAGCAGGGAAGTTCGCCTTGATAAGACCTGTGATCACATCGACAGAAGGCCTCTGGGTCGCAATGACCACATGGATACCAGCGGCACGACCCTTCTGGGCAAGGCGCACGATAGCGTCCATGATATTCTTCTTCATAGCCTTTCCCTCTGATCCTGAGCCACCTGACATAGCTAGGTCGGCATACTCATCAATGATGCAGACTATGTATGGCATGAACCTGTGGCCATGCTGAGGGTTCAGCTTATGATCCTTGAACTTCTCATTATAGAGGGTGATCTTGTTCACATATGCCTTGGAGAGGAGCTCATAGCGCTGGTCCATCTCGATACAGAGAGACTTGAGCACGCGCTCCGCCTGCTTAGGAGTCTTCACGATAGCCTTAGACATCTCATCCTGCTCATCCACAGCATCTGGAAGCACAGCCAGATAGTGATGAATAAGTCTCTCATAAGGAGAGAACTCCACCATCTTCGGATCGATGAACACCATCTTCATCTCTGCCGGATGCTTGGCATAGAGAAGAGAGGCAATGAGTACGTTCAGGCCGACTGACTTACCCTGCTTGGTCGCACCGGCCACGAGCAGATGCGGTGCATCGGCGAGGTCAAACACCCTCACCTTCTTCTGAATGTTACATCCGATAGCAACAGGCAGCTCTGCCTTCGAGTTACGGAATGCATCAGAGTTCAGAAGTCCCTTGAGCGGAACGATGGACGCCTTGTCATTCGCCACCTCGATACCTACTGAATCAGGTAGTGTGACGATACGCACTCCGTTTGCGTGGAGCGACATCGCGATGTCCTCATGACGGTTCCTGATCGCGGATATCTTCACGCCCTGTGCAGGATAAACCTTGTACAAGGTGACTGTAGGGCCCACGATGGCGCGTACATCATCCACCTCTATGCCATAGTTACGCAGAGCGCAGCGGATTTTGTTATTGTTTCTCTCGAGCTCTTCCGCAGACACATCCTCCTTGTCGGCGTCATGGTCTCCAAGGAGTTCCAGCGAAGGGAACTTGTACTTAGGCAGGCCCTCAGGAGGGTCCATGCGGACATCCATCCTTGGAAGTGGCTCCTTGGCATCAAGGTCAAGATCCTTTCCCATCTCCACAGAGAACGAGCCCTCTGTGGCAGGGGTCTCCTCTGCCGCTGGCTGATATGATGGCGTCTGATATACTGGAGTCTGGTAGACAGGAGCAGCCGGGGTCTCCACTTCCTCTGTCTGTCGAGGAGCAAAGATATCGTCGAATGCGCTATGCGGCGCCTCCTCAGGAGTCGTCACCTCAGGCTCCACCACCTTAGGAGTGTCCCACACCACTGACTGATGCACAGTGACTGGCTGTACATTTTCAGAGTAATCATCCACCACAGGGGCTTCGGATGGGGTGTTCACCACTTCCGGCTCCTGCCTAGGAGCAGGGTCTGCGGCTGTATCAGCGCCGAAGCTGGCGAACCAGCCATTCACTATCTCCGCGAACCTGTCTGAGCACAGGAACAGCCAGAAAATCACCAGGGCGCAGATAAGGGCGCCGGCGATGAACGGGCCTACCAGATTACTCAGGCTATCCACCACGAACTGGCCGCACTGGCCACCTGCGCCGGCACCGAATGCGCCCACTGCGCCAAACATCTGGCCGATGAACGCGCATACAAGCGAAGCGACAAATGCGCCCGAGAGAGTGAGGATCGCAGTCTTAAGAAGCGACTGCTTCCACTGACCCGTGAGGAGCCTCACAGAGAGGGCAAAGAGTATGACCACGAAGGCAATGCTTCCGAGTCCAAACCAGTTATGGACAAGCATCCAGGACCATCTGAGTCCCATCTTTCCGCACAGGTTCGCAGCATCCACAGAGCCCTTCATCATCGCAGGATCGGTCATGAGACTCTGATCCTGCTTCCAGGTGAAGAGAAACGAGACTACCGAGAGCAAGGTAAAGAGAGTGAAGATCGCCACGCAGATACCTGTGGCTATCCTCACCTTGTCCTTGGTCTCATCTGTTATCTTCGATGTGAGTCCAGAAAAGAATTTCATGTCTATTTCCTCCTGTTTCCTTTCTTTCCAAAGTTCTTCCTACCCCATCCCTGCTTGTTCTGGGCTGCCTGTCCTACATTCACGGACATGCCTGGACGCGCAAAGCTGGCATTCTCAGAAATCCTGGTCAGGCTGATCTCCTCTGGCACCTTGATGCGGCCATCTGAGAGCTGCTCGATATCAGAGAAGATGGTCTCATCGGCTACGCTGTCCTTGTTCCAGATAAGATACTGCTGGCGCATGTAGATGGCAAGAGACCTGATCATGGCAGTCTTCACCTCTCCATCATTCTCCCCAGCGATGAGGTCAATGATGCTCTCTATGTTCCTTCCATAGTGAGCCGCCTTCACTGGCTTCTTCTTGAGAGGAATGATCTCTGGGCGCGACTGCAGCTGCTCTGCAGTAGGCTTAGGGAATGGGGCATCGATATCCAGGTCAAGACCTGCGATAAGGAAAAGATGATCCCAGAGCTTCTGCTCGAAATTCTCCTGCTGATGTACCTGAGGGTTCAGGGTCTCCATCACCTTGACCACAGCGCGAGCCTGCTCGCTGCGCTTGTCCCTGTCCTCGATCTCCTTCAACTGCTCGACCATCCTGAGTACATTTCGTCCGTACTCCGGCATGGCGAGACTCTCCCTTTCTGTATTATAGTACAGTTTGATAGTATTTTCGTTAGCTTCCATAATGTTCTTTCATTCACGGCTGAAGGCTCGAGAAGGCCTTCACGTCCGTACTTTGAATCAAGTTTATTCAGTTTACAAATATACAAAATATTATTAGTAACTTTACACCCTAAATCGGTATGAAAAAAGAAAGATTATTCAGGGTGGCTGAGCACGACTTCAGCCTGGTGATGCCAGAGGATTTTCCTGCATGGGATACCCTCAAGGCATACGAGCCATTTGCCCTCGGGGGCGCTTCAGATCCTGTATTCTCAGTCGAGGCGACATCTGAACCATGGACATTCATGGGTGAGCCCGCATATGAAGACGAGTGCGAAGACAAGGACATGCCACGCATCGAGGTGTACCGCACCGAGGGTGGCGAGTGGCAGTTCAGGATGAGCATTAACCACTACTCCCCTATCTGCTGCGTGCTTGACGCTTCGAAGGACTTGAAGAAAGGCCTTGCACACGTTAGCGGCACGCCATCCACCGTCATGTATGGCATAAACAACTCACTGATGCTTCTTTATGCGCTGAATACAGCATCCCTCGGCACACTGGAGATGCACTCGTCAGTAATCATGTGCAAGGGCAAGGCTTTCCTTTTCCTCGCGAAGAGCGGCACTGGAAAGAGCACCCACAGCAGCCTCTGGCTCAAGCACATAGAAGGCAGCGAACTGATGAATGACGATAACCCTATAGTGAGGGTGAAGGAGGATGGCAGCGTCATTGCCTATGGCTCGCCATGGAGCGGAAAGACTCCTTGCTACCGCAATATAAGCGCACCCGTCGGGGCCATGGTCAGGATAAGAAGGGCACCTTTCGACAAGATTACCAGGCTCAGCATACCAGAAGCATACGCCTCTGTCTATTCATCATCATCAGGACTCAAGTTCGAGGCCAATATGGTGGATGGACTTCATGATACATTTGCGAAAGTAGCCATCAGCACACCTTGCTACGTGCTTGACTGCCTGCCTGACGAGATGGCGGCGAGGGTGTGCGCAGCAGAAGTCCTAGGCGATGAATAAGGTTACGATCCAGAATGACCTGATGTTCGCCGAGGTGGACAGGCTCCTACGCGATGGACACGAGGTAGTCATCCCGACCAAGGGAAACAGCATGCTGCCATTCATCGTCGGTGAGAAGGACACGGTGACATTGAAAAAGATGGAGGATGTGAAGGTGGGAGACATTGTCCTTGCACTTGTGAACGGAAAATCCTACGTGCTCCACAGGGTGTTGGAAGTGGGCTCTGACGAGATAGTGCTGATGGGCGACGGCAACCTCAAGGGGCAGGAGAGGTGCCATAAGGAGGATATCATTGGCACAGCCACAAAGATATCGAAGAAGAAGGGGCACTCGATTGACTGCGAGGGAGTTAAGCATCAGCGACAGGCGCGCTTCTGGAGAAGGCTCCTGCCACTTCGCAGGATCATCCTCGGAGTTTATAGAAGAACATTGTTGAAATTATATTGATATGAAGATAAAGTCAGGTTTCAAGATGCGCTCAGTGGGCAGCGACCACATCGTCATCCCAGAGGGCAAGCAGCTCATTAACTTCAACAAGATGGCAGCGTTGAATTCTTCTGCAGCCTATCTTTGGGAGCAGGTGGTGGACAAGGAGTTCACCGTAGAGGACCTGTCCCGACTTCTCTGTGAGAAGTATGGCATCGACGAGCAGCTCGCCCGCACAGATGCTGAGAGACTCGTAACAAGCCTCACGGAAGCAGGTATCATCGAGTAAATGAGAGAGTTCAAGACCAGCCTCAGATGCCTCATAGGCATGATGCGCCCGCACAGATGGCAGATTGCTGCCAGCTGCGCCCTGGGCCTGTGCCGCATAGCGCTGTCGCTGGGCTTCGTGTGGATATGCAAGGCTCTCGTGGACATAGCCACGGGCGTCTCCCCTGCAGACCTCAGGGTACACATTGCCATCATGATCGGCATCATCAGCATGCAGCTGGTAGAGGGCATCGGCGAGGCATGGTGGAGTGGATACATCACCCTGAAAGCGCAGAACAAGATGAGAGCCAGCGTATTCGACCATGTCATGAAGGTCGAGTGGAAAGGACGCGAGGCCTTCCATTCCGCAGACATGATAAACCGTCTGGAAGAAGATGTCAGGGTGGTGGTGGAGCTCATCTGCAGCAGGGTGCCTGATGTGATAGTGACCATCTGCCAGCTCATCGCAGCGTCCATCTTCCTCTTCTCGCTGGAAAGCTCGCTCCTCTGGGTGCTCCTCATCCTCATGCCTGTAGCTGTGCTTGGAAGCAAGCTGTTCTTCAAGCAGATAAGGAAACTCACCTCACTGGTGAGAGCGAAGGACAGCGAGATCCAGGGGCACATGCAGGAAAACCTTCAGCACAGGATGCTGGTGCTCACACTTGGCTGCACCGAGAGGGTGCTCGAAAAGATGGGATGGCTTCAGGAGGATCTCGAGGGATATACAGTCAAGAGGCTGAATTACAATGCTGTAGCTCGCGGCTTCATGCGACTTGGCTTCCTTGCAGGCTACGCTGCCGCATTCCTCTGGGGCATACTGGGCATAAAGGCAGGGACAGTGACCTTCGGTATGATGACTGCATTCCTGCAGCTCGTCGGACAGGTCCAGAGACCTATAGCTGAGATAGGTCGCCACATACCAGCATTCATCCACGCCCTCACATCTGTAGACAGAATCTCAGAGATGACAGACCTTCCTCTTGAAACCAGCGGAGAGAAGAAACTTCTCAAGGGAGCTCCAGGCATCAGGATCGAAGACATGAGTTTTATGTATGCGGATGGTACTGAGGAGGTTCTGTCGCATTTCTCATATGATTTCAAGCCAGGCGGCATCACGGCCATAATGGGTCTCACCGGAGCAGGAAAGAGTACTCTTACCAGACTTATCCTCGGTCTTCTCAAACCTACTTCTGGAAATATATACCTGTATGACAGCGAGGAGTCTGTCCCAGCTGACGTAAATACCAGATGTAACTTCATGTATGTCCCTCAAGGGAACAGTCTCATGACAGGAACCATCAGAGAAAACCTGCTGCTGGCGAATCCTGATGCCACAGAGCAGCAGATACGTGACGCCCTCCACACGGCAGTCGCGGACTTCGTCCTCGACCTGCCTCACGGGCTGGACAGCATCTGCAGCGAGAAGGGCGGTGGCCTGAGCGAAGGCCAGGCGCAGCGCATCGCTATCGCTCGCGCGCTCCTTCATGAAGGTGGCATCCTCATCCTTGACGAGGCCACTTCTGCTCTCGACAGCGAGACTGAGAAGACGCTGCTCGAGAGGATGAACAAGTCTCTGGACGGAGAGAGGACTATCTTATGGATCACCCATCGCGAAGCCGTGACCAGCATCGCGACAGGCACCCTCAGAATCTAGATCTCGATCACACTGTCATCGTAGACATACCACAGATAACCCTTCACAGAAGAGTACCCCATCCTCTTATAGAGATCCATATAGTGGGATACCTGGTCTATGTGCTCCTGCACTTTCTTCGCGAACTTATAGTCTATCACAGTCACCTCATTCCCAGATACTTCCACGCGGTCTGGACGATAGAGATCGCCCTTCGTATCGTCTATGATATCCACTTCGCGGAATGACGCAGACGAGTCGAACCAGCCTCTATCCATGGCCGACTGCACTCGGGCTGTCAGGAGCTTCAGGGCTTTCTCACCCTCGAATGCAGTGAGCATACCATCGAGAACCGCAGCTTCTACAGCAGGTCTGAGATCGTCCAGGGTATCTACCTTCGACAGAATGCAGTGAAGCACTACGCCGTTCAGACGTGCGGAGGCCTCCACTCCAGCGAGACCATCCTCAGAGAAGAAGTCCGCCGAATCCGAGCTCAGCTCAAGTCTCGCAAGTCCCTCAGAAGGGACATTGAGGGCAAATGAAGGATAAGAGGCGTCAAATACCGACTCCTTGGAGTCATTCTTCCTCTCCATCTTCCTGTAGTCGTACGGCTGTCCAAACTTGGTCCCGGCAGTCCTCGTATAGGCATAGAGGATATGCGAGAGGTCCTTATAGGCAGGGCTGCCCTTCTCCATGCTCTTAAGGAACGACTCCGAAGGCTCTGTACATATGACATGAAGCTCCTTCGCCGCTCTGGTGAGAGCCACATAGAACACGTTAAGGTTATCTACCTTCTGAAGGAAAAGCTCCTCCTGATAGCGGCCATTGAACAAGGTATTTGCCGCACCGGACGAGAGATCCACCGGGAATATGGACTTGGAAGCCTCGAGGTGATTTCCAGCCTCATCCATCTCGCACCAGTGAGTGTCATGCTTGTAAAGGCCTACATTCTCTGCAAACGGGAAGATGACATAAGGGAACTCAAGTCCCTTGGACTTATGGATAGTCATGATCCTGACTGAATCAGGATCTGCTGGAGAACTGATATGGAACGAGCCATCCTGCCAGTACTTGATGAACTGGCCAAGGTTCTGGCCATTGGTCGAAGTCCAGTCCTTGAGCGCATCCATGAACGACTGGATATAGAGCACTTCTCCCTCGAAGGCCGAAGGGTCATACTCCTTGAGTCTTCTGAGTATTACCTCGCACAGGTCTACCAGGGAGTGGTATCTTTTCGGCATCTCCACGCCCAGCGTACTGGCGATGAAGCCGCCCACCCCATCTGAAGGGTTATCTACGCACGTAAGGATGGAAACGAGCCTTCTCACCGTCACTGAGGACTTCGTGTCCAGTGAATCATCGGAGATGACAGGGATGCCAGCCTTGATGAGCTCTGTAGCGATGGTACCGCCTTCTGCATTGTTTCTCACAAGCACAGCGATATCGCCATACCTGGCTCCCCTGTCAGTAGCATCCTTGACGCTCTGGCACACCTTGGAAAGGACCTCCTCCGCATCACAGAAATCGACAAGCACTGATCCTGGCTGCTTCTCGTCAGTCATAGGAGCCTGAGCCACATCTGCATAGATGTCACTGAGACCGAGAGTCTCTGCGGCACTCTTGAAGAAGGCATTGTTAAACTCGACCACAGCCTTCGCACTTCTGTAGTTTGAATCGAGAGTCTTCTCCTCAGAGTCCTGGAAACTGCCGGAGACTGTCTCGCCCAGAAGCTTCCAGTCTGAACCTCTCCATCTGTAGATACTCTGCTTGACATCACCCACCACGAGGTTTGACCTGCCATTTGCATCACTCTCCGCGAGAAGTGGCTTGAAGTTATCCCACTGGATGGTAGATGTATCCTGGAACTCGTCCAGGAGGAAGTTCTCGAACCTTACGCCGAGCTTCTCGTACACGAACGGAGCATCACTGCCATCTATGATGCGATGAAGAAGGGTATTTGAGTCATCAAGGCTCAGTACATTCTTCTCCTTGAGAAGGGCCTCAAACTCAGCATTCACCACTGCCGCGATGCCCAGGGTGAAGGTCTGCTCTCTCAGAAGCAGAGCTGTCTTGTAGAACTTGAACTCTGTGTCAAACAGCGCACAGAAACTGCCAAGTGGATCCTCCAGACAAGGCTGAGTCTGCGCAAGCAGCTTCTTCGCATTTGCCTTCGAGAACCACTGCTCCGGATCTGCAGCCCTTCTGAGGAACGCATCACTAGGGCGCTTCACCTCGTCACCGTCAGCGATCTCGGTATAGTTATAGACTGCCCCGATAAAGCCTTTATATGTATCTTCTACACTGATGCATGCACGCTTGAGAGCCTCGAGAACAGCCTTCGCGCCTTCCTCGACCTTCGCAGGGAACGAAGCGATCACCTCATCACACTCCTTGCGGATGATGTCGAGTCTCTCCTTGGAGAACGCCACCGAGTCATCGATGTCCTTGGCCTCTGCGAGGGTCCTGTGCTCCTCGCTCTTCAGGCGCTCAGCCATGTCATAAAGTTCACTCTCTATGGCTACCTTCGTACCCTTCGCGAGCTGGTTCATGACATTCTCATTAAGCCACGACAGAAGCGCCACATTATCCTCGGTAAGCGAGTCGAGGATGCGGTCTACAGACTCATGGATCAATGATTTCTTATCCAGCTCGATCTGATATGCAGAGAACTGTCCTATCTCCCTGGCAAACGCCTTGAGGGTCTGCTGGAAGAACTTGTCAATGGTGCTGACCGAGAATGCGCTGTAGTCATGAAGTATATCCACCAGCACCTCCTCAGCCTTCTTCCTGAGCGATTCGGCAGATGGGAAGAGCGACGGCACGAAGTCCTTGAAATAGCCAGACTTCTCAGGTGTGACAGAAAGCACATGAAGCTCCTTCAGGATACGGGACTTCATCTCGGCAGTCGCCTTGTTTGTGAAGGTGACTGCAAGTATATGCTTATACTGGCGGCGCTCCTCGCTGCTGAACAGCAGTGTCAAATATGTCTTCGCAAGGTTATAGGTCTTACCTGAACCTGCAGATGCTTTCATTATGTTGATCATAGCCTAACGTCCACAAATGGTCTTGAAATCACAGTACTTACAGTTATCCACACATGAAGTCCTTCTGAATCCTACGCTCAGGTCAGATATCTCCTCAAGCATACCCTTCAGCCTGTCCTTCATCAGTTCGGTGAAGCGTGCGCTTCTAGGCACCTCGACGACAGGCGAGACGAAGAGCTTCGCTGCAGGATAAATGGAGTTCACGATCTGCTGGTCCTTCACCAGATCTGTATCCTCGATGAACATGTCGTAGAGGAAGAGCTGCATGGCAATCTTCGGCCTCTTCGGGTTATCCGGAAGGTACAGGCTCTCGACCACGCTGTCTGCATTTGCATCGTCTATGTTCACATCGGCATCCTCGACCTTTCCAGTCTTATAGTCCACGACCCTAACCACTCCAGGCACCACAGAGTCAAGTCTGTCTATGTATCCGACGAAATTATATCCCTCAAACTGCCACTTGCAGCTGAGCTCAAGTCCAAGTATCTGGAATGAAGAAACATGGTTCTGCTCCATGAGCTCGATATCACGCTGCAGGGTCTTGAGGACATACTGAAGGACTACATCCTCGTAGACCAGATTTCTTCCAGTGACCTCGAAAGCATTATTCAGCTCGGCCTTCACGAGCGAACGGATACGAGCCTTTATCTCGTCGCCACGGGAGAGCCATGACTTTATATAGTCTATGCTCACCTCCTTCTGCTGCTCCGAGATGTGCGCCTCCACATTCTTCCTCTCCATGCTGAAGCCTGGATCCATCGCCACAGGGCCAAAATAAAGCGCCTGCATGGTACCATGGTAGACATTTCCTATCATGCCGGCATCCAGAGACTCAGCCACCTCATCCTCCTGTGAAAGCTTCTTCACTGTGTGATAATAGAACTTCGCAGGGCAGTGGAGATAGTTCTGAAGAGCAGAAGCAGACAGGTGGGTGTTCTTCACTATGTCCACATCCTCCTGAGTCTTCTTTATCTCAGACTCCTCGACAGTATCGCCGATAGGAGCCTTGGCCACGAATCTATTCAGATGGAGGTTGAAGTGCAGCTCGAGCTGCTTGATATAGCGGCTCTCCTCACCGCCTTTCAGTCCATCTGTCCTTGAATCAAACACCAGCCATACCTTCTTCGCTCTCTGGATGACCCTGTAGAAATAATATGCCCACACCGCATCCTGATACTCATAGGTAGGAAGCCCGAAGCACTGTCTGAGCTCCGATGGAATGAATGACGAGCTGACTGAGCGACGAGGGAACATGCCTTCGTTGCACGACAGGATCACCACGTTCTCGAAATCCAACGCTCTCATCTCCAGCGGTCCCATGACCTGAAGACCTTTAAGCGGCTCTCCAGTGAAAGGAACAGACATACCTGCCACAAGCTGTGTGAGAAGACGGAAATATGTGGCTGGAAGTACCTCAAGCTCAACGTTCTGAAGCTTACCGACTGCCAGGAAGAATGCCTTCGCGAACTCCAGCTCTATCGACATCTCCTTGTCGTCCTTCATGTGCGGAGCGAGAGCAAGCACTATGTCTTTCTGATAGCCCTCGAGCTCAGCCACCTGCACTGAGGACTTGAGCTTGACATCCTTCGCCACTGGCTTGAAGATGGAAGCCAGCACTGGATCGAATGAGAGCTCATCCTGTCCCACATAGTAGGAAGCTTTCTTCTTCAGCTCCTTCAGCTTCTCCGACGCCTCATCTGAAAGGACAGCCTTCAGGATACTGCTGGAAAGGATGGACCATACCTGCTTATGGTAGAAGAACCACTTACCATCCTTCTCCCTCATGTGCATCTGGAGCGTCGCTATGTCGTTCATGAGTGACCACCACGCGCTCTCGCCCATAGGGTAGCCCATGGTCACATTTATATTCTTCACCTCATAAGGCAATGAATTCAGCACAGGCAGAAGGAGGGTCTCATCTGGGAGTACCAGAGCCGTATCGAGACCAAGCTTGGAGATATCGCCATCAGCGCTCAGCTGGGCGAGTATGCCAGGCACCTGCTTCGCCTGTCCCACAGACGAAGGCACACTGAGGACATTCACCTCTGGCACGTCAAGCCCTTCCTGATCCAGGGTGAAGGCCTGTGGAAACATCTCCACATTCTCACGAAGGAAGAAAGAAGACTTGTTACGCGAGTTCTTGATCAGATCGCTCGAGTAGTCCCAGCAGAACTCCGCGAGTCCAGCATCGCGCATCTTCTTCAGAAGCTTCTTCTCGCACTCGCTCATGGCATTCAGGCCCACGAACACGAAGCGCGCCTCATCTCCGAACTGTGGTGCAAGCATATCCACCACGGAGGTCTTATCCAGAAGCTCTGCTGTACGACGGTACACCATACCCTCATACGACATGCCCTTCTGGGAGAGCTGGGAGTTGAAATCTCGATAGAGAGGAAGAAGTATGTTCCAGATCTGAAGGAACTTCTCCTTGATGTTCTTCTCACCTCCCTTCATGAGCTGTCCCTCACGGAAATGGCCAATGAAGTGCTCAATGGCAGCCTTCTGCTCCTCAGAAAGATACTCATAGGTATCCTGAATATCCTTAAGGTCGGAGACATTCTGGAAGAGCTGCACTGGATCGACCAGATACTTGTCAGTATCGTCAAAATCGCCCAGGAGGACATCACCCCAGAAGATGAAGTCGTCAAGCGGTTCAGCCGAAGGATTAAGCTTCGCGTAGCACTTGTACAGCTCCAGAAGCAGGTGGACCTTGTCCGTAACCTTCTGGCCACTGAGCTCATAGAAGAAATCATTGATGGTATAAAGACGCGGCACCATCACCGGTCTGGACTCACGCATGCCGGAAGCCACAGACTGTCTGAAGTACTCCTTAAAGAAGACAAGGGATCTTCTGTTCGGAAAAATGAAGCAGCGCTGAGAAGCATCTGCCTCGGTGCAGTAGTGTTCTGCTACTTGTCTCAAAAATTCTTTCATACTTTCTTATACCATCAACTCTACGGAATCTTTCTGCAAAAATAGCAGTAGCTTGTGCCATACGTCTGGCACAAGCTACATAAAACGCCTAAAAAAGGAGAAAAAAGCTATTCACAGACGGGAAGAAGCATCGCTGAACGAACCTTCTCCGCTGCCTCATCTCCCTTGAGCTTCCTAAGGATCTCCAGTCCGAAAGGAATGCAGTAGCCGGCGCTGCGGCCGGTGATGATGCGCTCGCTGGTGTAGGCAGCCTTCGGCACAAACGCAGCGCCGGCGTCTGTCAGGCCAGTCTCGAAGCCATCGAAGCAGGTCATGATATGTTCATCAAGTCCTCCCAGCTGACTGAGAACAAGTCCCGGAGCAGCACAGATGGCAGCCACGGTACCTCCTGCGGCATAGTGCTTCTTCATAAGCTCGATGAGTTTCTTGTTTGACGCGAGGGTCTTCGAGCCTGGCATTCCACCAGGGAAGATCATGACATCCTCCTCAGAAGCATTGGCCAGGTCAGCGCTGTCCAGAAGCTCCTCGAAGGTGTAGTCCACCCCCACAGCCACTCTATGCGAAGACACCACGAAAGGCTCGTCACTTACAGAAACCAGTGAAGCCTCTACTCCGCCACGGCGGAGCACATCCAATGTTCCGAGAGCCTCGATATCCTCGAAGCCGTCAGCAAGAAAAATGTAAACTCCTTTCATATAATCACTTAATCATTGTCATCATCAAAATAGTCATCCGGAAGGTCGCTAGGGTCGAAGTTTGCCCAGAGAGTGTCCATCTCGCGGCGGTCCTTCTTCGTAGGGCGTCCCATACCCCTGTCACGCTGCACAAAGAACGTCTCGTGCGGTGCGCGGAGCTTCTCCATCTCCGACTCTGGTGTGAGGTTTTCGGCAAACTCAGGCACGAGCTTCGCGCCCATGCGCGTCTCGGTGAGCTGCAGCACCTTGAAGGTGAACTGCGCGGAACCTTTCCTGATAGCGAGCATATCGCCCACCTTCACCGGCTTAGACGGCTTCGCGGGTGCGCCATTCAGCTGCACCTTGTTTCCATTGCAGGCGTCAGTGGCCTCGCTTCTGGTCTTGAACTGGCGAATGGCCCAGACGTACTTGTCGAGTCTTACAGAATCCGCCATGACCTATCTCCTATGCTGCTCTCCTGTGGCTCCTCACCCTCAAGTGAAGGCTCCGCAGAAGGGTCAATGTATTCGTCTTCCTCGATGATAGGGTCAAGCACAGTCTCAAGTATCACAGTGCCAGACTTCGCAGGCTCCAGGTAGAAGTCGAGAACGTCAGCAGGGACGAGCATCGTCTCGCCAGCCTTCAGCTGGTAAGACTTCTTATCTTCCTCCTCCTGCACCATCACATTCACTTCACCGTCAATGCATGAATACACCGAAAAGCCTGTAGGCTCATCAGAGTGTATGCGGACCGTGTTCACCAGCGGCATCCTGCTTACAGTAAACTCCCTGCGAACTGCGAGTTTCTCGCTTATCTGATCCTTCGGAAGCGCCTCAGCAGAAGCCTTGTAGCGCTTATAGTCTATGAAATCCAATGCGTCCACGACATTCAGGGATGGGTCAAACTGCTCCCCCACTTCCCTTCCCCAGGCGCACAGGCAGAAATCAAGTGGCGACGCTTCTGAAATTTCCAGAAGCTTCACGCCCTCTGCTGCATGCACGGTGCCAGGGCAGATGACAAAGTGATCACCCTTCCTCACCTTCACCTCGTTCAGAAGAGAAGAGGCGTCACCTGCCAGACAGGCAGCGTAGAGAGCTGAGGCATCGGTATCTTCAGAGAAGCCAAGATATATCTTCGACGCTGTGGTAGCCTCCAGCACATACCACAGCTTCGCCTTGCCGAGGCTGTCGTAGCGCTCAGCTGCCACCTCATCATCAGGGTGAACCACCAGAGGAGTCCTCTCACGGGCATCCACTATCTTCACGCTCACTGGGAACTGCCTTCCATAGTATCTGAAAGTGTTGTCACCCACCACGCGGTCCATATACATATCCATCACTTCGCTGATGGAAACGCCTCCAAGCCAGCCACTCTTCACGAATGTATCGCGATAGCCCAGGTCTGCAAGCTGATGCTTATCTTCTCCCCACGCGAATGAATCCTCGATAGGGATGAACTTGAATGGGTATAGTTTTCTCTCCTCTTCCATATCTACTTTCTGATTACTATTCTTTCGATTCTTCTGTGCACAGATGTCATCACCTCATAAGGGATGGTGCCCAGGATCTCAGCGAGCTCGCTCACTGTAGGATCCTCGCCGAAAATGGTGACTGTGTCACCAACTTCAGCAGGTACCCCCGTGATATCTATCATACACATGTCCATACAGATATTTCCAATGGTCGGTACGCGATGGCCATTCAGCGAGAATGATGCATTGCCACGTCCCAGATGCCTGTCCACGCCATCCGCATATCCCACTGGGATGGTGGCGATGACAGTGCCCTGAGGAGCCACATGTCCATGTCTTCCATAGCCAATGGTTCCGTCCTCGGCGCTCAAGTGCTTGATCTGCAGTATCTTCACCTTCAGCGAAGCGACAGGCGAGAGCTTCACTCCCGGAAGCGCACTGATGCCATAGATGCCCACGCCAAGGCGTACCATATCGAACTGATACTGAGTGAATCTCTCTATACCAGCAGAGTTAAGCACGTGATACATAGGCTTATAGCCGATAGCCTCCGCCAATGCATCTGCGTGGTCCTTGAACATCTTTATCTGCCCCAGGGTGAAATCATCCTCCGCAGGATCCTCTGCCGCAGCAAGATGAGAGTATGTCGACTTCACCTTCACTTCGTCGCAGGAATTCAGGAAATCAAACAGTTCCGGCAGCTCACCAGCCATGAAGCCAAGCCTATGCATGCCTGTATCCATCTTTATGTGCACAGGATAGTTCTTTATGCCATGAGCCCTGAGCACTTCGCAAAAGGCTTTCAGGGTATATATGTTCGGAATTCCAGGTTCCAGATGATTCTCAATGATCTCCTCAAAGAAATCAGTGCCTGCAGTCAGCACAAGGATAGGCAGGCTGATACCAGCCTTTCTGAGCTCCACGCCCTCAACAGGAAGTGCCACAGCCAGATAGTCAGCACCACAGCCCTGCATCATGGCAGCAAATTCCACTGCACCATGTCCATATGCATTTGCCTTCACGAGCACAAGCAGCTTCGTGCTTGGCTTCAAGCGCGAACGGAAGTATCTATAGTTATCCCTACATGCTGGAAGGTTCAGTTCCAGACGCGAGAAATCATTGTCCTTGTTCAAATGTTGCATAGAATACAAATATAGTTCTTTCTTGTCTATTTTGGCTAAATCAATTTCATTATTCTTTTCCAGACACTTTGTCAGTAAGCCAGTTTAGGTTTGGATTTTGCTAGTGACAGAGTAAAACCTAGAATATGATTTACATTATAATGATCGCTGTGATGGTGGCAAGTGCCATTGTCCAGTCAGTATTGAACAGACGATTTGAGAAGTACTCAAAGGTCAGAATCGGCATGACGGGCGCAGAGGTAGCAGAGAGGATGCTCATGGCACACGGCATACATGATGTGTCTGTATCCTGCATTCCAGGTACCCTCACCGACCACTACGACCCTACAAAGAAGCAGCTTAATCTCAGCGAGGCTGTCTACAGGATGCCTAGTGTGGCTGCCGCAGCAGTGGCTGCACATGAGTGCGGACACGCAGTGCAGCATGCGACAGGCTACGCCCCTCTTCGCCTCAGGTCTGCGCTTGTGCCATTCGTGAACTTCGCCAGCAAGTGGGTTTCGTGGGCATTGCTCCTCGGCATACTCCTCATCCAGATCACCAGCGCTCCGCTGTGGATCGCCATCATCCTCTTCGGAGCCAGCACGCTCTTCAGCTTGGTCACCCTTCCTGTGGAGATCAACGCCAGCCGTCGCGCAGTCGCTTGGCTTTCTGACGCAGGCATCACCACATACGAGACGAAGCCTATGGCGCAGGACGCCCTCAAATGGGCTGCCTACACCTATGTGATCGCAGCGCTTGGCTCACTCGCCACCCTGCTTTACTATATCGGAATCGCGAGAGACTAGAAGAGGGTTGGATGATTTTCATCCAGTCCCTCGAGGACTCTCTCCATAATGGCCTTTCTGTAGAGTACAGACTTGGCCGAGATCTTGAACTGGCGGCAATATTCATTTATTGCTGCCATCTCTTTTTCATTGAAATAGATGACCTGACGATGGGTGCGCTTGAGAGCCTCCCTCTGCTTGTCCATGAAGTCCGGGCTAATTACGGGACCTTTCTTCTTCTTAGATTTCTTTGCTGCCATAACCTTTTCTATTCCAATGACAAAGATAATCAATTATTCAGAAATGAAACATACTTCCTTCTCACATAGCCTTTCCTGTCCACTTCCACGATGAAAGGAAGGCTAGTCAGGTCAAACGCATCAAACACCTTTGCTGCGAGTTCTTCGTCGGTGGACCATAACTCGTCTACATTGACCTCAAGTATCTTCGTGCCCAGACGCGTCATGCGCACTATCTGGCTGCGCTCCGCCTCGCAGTTACCACATCCATTGGTATAGAAGATGACATAGCCAGGCCATCCCTTGAAACGGCTGAGATCCTGGTCCACATATTTCAGGCTCACGAGATAGGTATGCTGCTTACCTGGAACCGTCAGCGCCGGAAGCTTCTGGCCCACAGGGCATCTGTCATAGAGGTCCTGCAGCAGGCCTGCATAGCCCATGAGCTTCTTTAGTGCCTCTGTGTCAAGCCCGCGGCCAATGATGATGCCGTTCGGGTCCGTGAGGTACATACGCGGAGTCTGGTAAAGGCCATAGGCCTCACCCATCTCTGTAGAATCGTCTGGGTCCCAAAGATGGTGCATCTTCACACCTGGGATGTTCATGCTGAAATTTGCCGCCACATACGACTTCCACTGCTCCTCGTCGCTGCCGAGATAGATGGCGTAGAAATCAAAGTTTGAATTCTCCTGCGACATGAGGAAAGTACGCAGCAGGATGGTCTCCAGCTTGCACTTGGCGCAGCTGGTGCTGTAGAAGAAGAGCACCGAGACGCGTCCCTCGGCAGGAAGATCCTCGAAGCCTCCCTCGATGTTTCCGAGGGTAAGGCGAGGTGCCTCGCAGCCCAGCAGCGTGCTTCTGTTGAACGTGGCGAAGATGCCTGCATTGATAAGGTCAGCATCACTTCTCATCTTCACCCTCTTCGTCGCCAACCAGGTGTCATAGACATGGATAGCGACAGCCTCATCACCCATCATCTTCGAGTGCAGGTAGTGGTCATATACATCCAGGACCACCTCCTGACGCAGGAGGCTGTCCGTGCAGGTCTCGATGATAAGGTCACACTCGGAAGACTTCGTCTCAATGGTCTCCTGGTCAAGAGCCAGGTAGTACTCCTGAAGCATGGACTTGAGCTGCGCAAGCTTGGTGGTATCCACCTGGGCACGCAAGGCCATCGGGAAAAGACACAGAGCGAGTGCGGAGATGAGGAAGATTCTTTTCATGCTATTCTGGGAGTTTTACGCCTTCCGGAAGGAAGAGGCTGGTGTCACCACGATGGCGCAGAAGGTCGCGGACCGCTGACGAAGAGATATGCGCAAACTCCTGAGCCGTAGGGATGATGATGGTCTCGATATCCGGGGCAATCCTTCTGTTTGCATCTGCAATGCTGCGCTCCGTCTCGAAATCTATCATGTTCCTGACACCACGCACAATGTGATGGATACCGAGTTCGTGACATGTGTCCACAGTGAGGTTATCATACTTTATCACAGTCACACCCTGAAGGCCATCCGTAGCCTGCTTTATGATGTCAATGCGGGCGTCCATGTCGAAGAAGCCCCTCTTATCCTGGTTCACGCCGACTGCGACAACGACCTCATCAAACATGGTAAGGGCACGTCTGAGTATGTTCAGATGGCCTGCGGTAAATGGGTCAAAAGATCCAGGAAACAATGCCTTTGTTTTCATAACTTCCAGTCTATAGGGGACTTACCCTCCCCTACCAAAATATCGTTTGTCTTAGAAAAATGCCTGCAGCCAAAGAATGCGCCTCTGGCCAATGGTGAAGGGTGCGCGGCCTCGAGCACATGATGACGCGTAGCGTCTATGAGCTCGCGCTTCTGGCGTGCGTAGTTACCCCAAAGCAGGAACACCACGCCCTCGCAGCGCTCGCTGATGATGCGTATCACCGCGTCGGTGAACTCCTGCCAGCCTATGCGGCTGTGCGAGGTAGGCTCGCTAGCGCGCACTGTAAGCACCGCGTTAAGAAGGAGCACGCCCTGACGCGCCCAAGCCTCAAGGTTCGGCTTGCCGCTCATCTTCACTCCCATATCGCTCTCTATCTCCTTGAAGATGTTCTTAAGGGATGGAGGGGCCGGGATGTCATCCGGCACAGAGAAGGACAGGCCCATGGCCTGGCCATATCCATGATATGGATCCTGGCCAAGGATGACCACCTTCACCTGGTCCAGAGGGGTGAGGTCAAAGGCCTTGAAGATCTCAGGGCCAGGAGGGAAGATCACCTTCCCCGCACGCTTCTCCTCGTGCAAGAAACGGACAAGCTCCGCAAAGTAGGGTTTATCAAACTCACTCTGCAGGGCTTGCTTCCAGCTATTCTCTATCTTGACGTCCATTACTCGAATATGTAGTTCACCACATCTGCGATGTTCTTTACATAGACAAAGTTAAGACCTTTTATGTAGATTTCCTTGATATCCTCGATATCTTTTCTGTTCTCCTCGCAAATCACGATGGTAGTCACACCTGCGCGCTTCGCCGCGAGGATCTTTTCCTTGATGCCACCCACTGGAAGAACCCTTCCCCTGAGCGTCATCTCGCCGGTCATCGCGATACCCTTCTTCACGCACTCTCCGCGAAGGGCAGACACCATCGAACTTACCATGGTGATACCCGCTGAAGGGCCATCCTTTGGCACTGCGCCTTCTGGCACATGCACATGGATGTCACGGGCCGCGAACTCTTCTGGAGTCATCTTCGCGAGCTCAGGATGAGCCTTGATGTACTGATATGCGATAGTCGCAGACTCCTTCATGACGTCACCCAGGTTTCCTGTCATGGTAAGCGCTCCCTTGCCCACGCTGGCCTGGCTCTCCACGAAGAGGATCTCTCCTCCCATCGACGTCCAAGCAAGTCCTGTGACCACTCCAGGAGCCTCATTTCCCTTCTGCGCATCGTGAGATGCAGTAGGAAGGCCAAGGTACTCCTTGAGGTGACACTTCTTTATGGTAGTAGGATACTCCTGCTCGAGAGCGATCTTCTTCGCGGTCACGCGGGCGATCTTCGCGATCTGCTTCTCAAGTCCACGTACACCTGACTCATGTGTATAACTGTCAATGATCTCGGCGATGGCGCCCTTGTCGATCTTCAGCTGCTTCTTGCCGATGCCATGCTCCTCGAGCTGCTTAGGCACGAGATAGCGCTTCGCGATCTCTGCCTTCTCCTCTGCGAGGTAGCCGGTGACATTTATGAGCTCCATACGGTCAAGCAGCGCAGGCTGGATGGTCGAGATATTGTTTGCCGTGGTAAGGAAGAGGACATTTGACAGGTCATAGTCGATGTCCAGATAGTTGTCATGGAACTTGCCGTTCTGCTCTGGGTCGAGTGCCTCGAGAAGAGCCGAAGACGGATCGCCCTTGAAGTCTGAGGCGAGCTTGTCGATCTCATCGAGGACAATCACTGGATTTGACTTGCCAGCACGCGCGATACCGTTCAGAATACGTCCTGGAAGCGCTCCTATGTAGGTCTTTCTGTGTCCACGTATCTCAGCCTCATCATGCATTCCACCGAGGGCGATACGTACATACTCTCTACCGAGAGACTTCGCGATGGACTTGCCAAGGCTCGTCTTACCCACTCCTGGAGGGCCATAGAGGCAGAGGATAGGAGACTTCATGTTTCCCTTCAGCTTGAGGACTGCAAGGTACTCGATGATACGGTCCTTTACTGTATCGAGGCCGTAGTGGTCTGAATCCAGCACCTCCTGGGCATGCTTCAGATCGAGATTATCCTCTGAGAACTCACCCCATGGAAGGTCCAGCATGAACTGGATATAATTGAACTGGATGCTGTAGTCAGGAGTGCTAGGGTTATACTTCTCGAGCTTAGCCATCTCCTTCTCGAATGCAGCCTGAACCTCCTTAGGCCAGTTCTTCTGTGCCGCTCTCTGGCGGAACTTCTCCATCTCACCTGACTCGTCCATGCCGAGCTCCTCCTGGATGGTGCGGAGCTGGTTGTTGAGGAAGTACTCTCTCTGCTGCTGGTCGATCTCGCTCTTGACCTTCTGGTTTATCTCCTGCTTGATATGCATGAACTGAAGCTGCACGTCAAGCACGGTGAGGAGCTTGAGCGCTCTCACAGTCACATCGTCATACTCCAGAAGGGCAGCCTTATCAGTGAAGTTCTCCACGTCAATGGTGGTAGATATGAAGTTCACGAGGAACTGGAAATCATCCACGCCCTTGATGGCGTTCACAGTCTCCTTGGAGCCGAATGAGGACGACCTGATCACAGCGATGGCCTTCTCCTTGAGGGTATCCATGACCATCTTCGTATTTGCGCTGTCCTTGTCATCCAGATAGTCGTCCAGATAGTGTACACGTGCGACCACATATGGATCGTAGGTTATCACTGCGTCCAGAGAGAAACGCTTGAAACCCTGAAGGATAGCCGTGATGGTACCATCAGGCATCTCAAGAGTCTTCGCTATCTTGACCACGGTTCCGTACTTGCTCAGATCTGCTTCCTTAGGATCCTCCACGGTGACATCCATCTGAGGGACTGCACCGAAAAAGAGGTTATTCTTCTCGGCGTCCTTGATGAGACGGACAGACTTCTCTCTGCCGATAGTCACAGGGTAGATAGTGCCTGGGAAGATGACTGCATTCCTGAGCGTCAGGATAGGAAGCTTGTCGGGGAGTTCAGACTCCACGAACTTTATCGGTCCCTCCCCCTGCATCACTGGAATGATGTTCACCTCTGCGCCCGCAGGCATCATAAAATCGTCGTATTTGTTATTCATATATTCAAGTATTATAGCTGGGCCACGCCACACACTGACCAAATCTGCCAAATTGGCAGACGTCAGGCAAGCATTAGCCCATATAGTATATTGTCAATCTTTATGCCACTATCGCTGTATATACAATCATTTGAAAAACAGCATTGTATGAATGGGCAAAATCTCAAAAAGTTTTTTGTTTATCCAGAAAATAAAACTATCTTTGCACTCCATATTTCGAAAATACGTAATAAAAGAGATAATAATTATGACTAAGGCAGAAATTGTAAACGAAATCGCCAAGGAAAAGGGCCTCGACAAGGCAGAGGTTCAGGCAGTTATCGAGGAGTTCATGAAGTGCGTAAAGAACGCGCTCGCAGATGATAAGCCAGTTTACCTCCGTGGATTCGGTAGCTTCATCACAAAGAAGAGAGCTCAGAAGGCCGCACGTAATATCACCCAGAAGACCACTATTACCATTGAGGCTCACAAGATTCCAGCATTCAAGCCTGCTAAGGAGTTCGCAGCTGAGGTAAAGAAGATCAAGATTGACTAATATATTTTAAAATCATAAGCATATGCCAAACGGAAAGAAGCACAAGAGGCATAAGATGGCTACCCACAAGCGTAAGAAGCGCTTGCGTAAGAATAGACACAAGAAGAAGTAATTCTCTTGGTCTGCCATTTTAGCACAGCTAAAAGAAAAGGGTCTGGCCAGATATGGTCGGTCCCTTTTTTCAGTAATAATCGTTCTTTAAAATAAAATTTCCAGATGGAGACTGAAAAAGCCGAGAAGGACCTCGTGGTGGACGTCACCCCCAGCGAAGTCCAGATAGCCTTGATGGAGAATCACAGGCTTATCGAGTACAGTCGGGAGTCTAATCAAGGACACACCTATTCCGTCGGAGATGTATTCCTGGGAAAGGTGAAGAAACTGCTTCCTGCCCTGAACGCCGCATTCGTGGACATCGGCGACAGCAAGGAAGCCTTCATCCATTACCTGGACCTGGGTCTCTACTTCAACGCATTTGACGAGTTTGTGAAGAAGACAAACTCAAATGTAAATGCTGGAGAGCTCTACAGCAGCATAAAGCTCGGAGGCATCCTTCCTAAGGAAGGACGCATAGAAGAGCATCTGGCTGTAGGACAGCCTATCATGGTCCAGATCGTCAAGGAGCCCATCTCTACGAAAGGATCCAGACTTACCGCGGAAATTTCATTAGCAGGACGAAACATTGTACTGCTCCCCTTCGCTGAGAAGGTGAGCATTTCTCAGAAGATTGAATCTAAAGAGGAAAAGAAAAGGCTCGAGATGCTCGTGAAGAGCATCCTCCCGAAAAATTACGGAGCGATCATCCGCACAGCAGCTGAAGGAAAGAACACAGCTATACTTGTAGGAGAGCTCCGATCGCTCATTGAAAAGTGGGAAAGTTCGTGGAAGAAAGTTAGTACCAAGAAGACAGTAGACATACTGTTCACAGAGTACTCAAAGACCACCACCATCCTCAGGGACCTGTTCAACGACTCATTCTCAAACATCTTTGTAAATGACGAGAAGGTCTACGAGGAAGCAAAGAAGTATATCTCCATCATCTCACCAGAGAAGGAGAAGATCGTGAAGCTTTATGAAGGCAAGGAACCTATCTTCGAGCATTTCGAAGTGAACCGCCAGATCAAAGGCTCATTCGGAAAGGTGGTACCTATGAAGCAGGGAGCATATCTGGTCATCGAGACCACAGAGGCGCTCAACGTCATCGACGTGAACAGCGGCACACGCTCCAAGACCACGAACCAGGAAGAAAACACCTACGAGGTGAACCGCTTGGCAGCGGAAGAGATTGCGCGTCAGCTGCGTCTGCGTGATATGGGTGGCATTGTGATCGTGGATTTCATCGATATGGATACCCAGGAGCATCGCAATGGTCTGTACAAATACATGCAGGAGCTGATGGAGAGTGACAGGGCGAAACACAATGTTCTCCCTCTCACGAAGTTTGGACTGATGCAGATCACCAGACAGCGCATCCGCCCTGTCACCGAGATCAACACTACGGAAGTATGTCCGATGTGCCACGGCACCGGAAAGATCGCGGCAAGTTCACTGATTGACGAGGAGATCGAGAGAAAGCTCAGCGACATATTGGCAGAGAAGCCTCTGAAATGTGTCACCCTCAAGGTTGGTCCTATCCTGGGAGCCTACGTTACACGAGGCCTGAATTCATTCACGGCCAAGTGGAGAAGAAAGTACAAGTGCAAGGTAAAGGTCGTAGAAGACCCTAACTTCACGGTTCTGCAAAATGAATTCTATGACGAGAAGGGTGGAAAGCTATAGGCTTTTCACCTTTTTTGTGTCTCTAGGGATGAGCACCGTGATCAGATAGAGAAGAAGGAGGAGGAACACGAAGGTGCAGACGCGACCAACGATGTCTCCATTCCTTACGAAGAAGGTCTCCTTGGAATTTAGGTTAACCTTGCCACGAAGCACACATGCCTCCCACCAAGGGCCACGGGTGACCACATCACCCCTCTGATCAATGAAAGCGGAAATACCTGTGTTTCCACATCTTGCGATATCACGACGGGTCTCTATCGCCCTCAGTCTAGAGTAGCTGAAATGCTGCTTATACCCCGCTGTATTTCCCCACCAGGCATCATTGGTAATAACTGTGAGGAACTTCGCCCCCTTACGGATATAGCCTGTACAGTACTCGGGGTAGATGGATTCGTAGCATACTATGCTTCCCACAGGGATATTTCTCTTGAGAGCCCCAGCGTTATCTCTCTGCTGAAAATGAAGCACTGATATCTCCTCCTGACCGGAGCAGCGCGCCATCACTCCTCCAAGCATATCGTCTATCTTGTTAAAGAAACGAGGATATGGGGTAAGCTCTGTACCGACCACAAGCTTGGACTTGTGGAAAATCTCGGTACGGGAAGTCGCATCCATCATCATGGCTGAGTTATGAGACTCGACCCAGAAGCCATCACGGATCTTCCTCGCATACAGCGAAGGTGCTTCATCCGTGAGGAAATAACCGTATGTAGACGCTCCGAAGAGTATATTTGCCGATTTATGATCCTGAAGGAAGGCATACAGAGCCCTCCAGGTAGGAGCCTCCTCATATCTGTCCAGGACTACACCCGAAGTGAAGGTCTCTGGAGCGAGGAGAAGTACAGGAGAATCATCCTTGAGTTCACTCTTATACAAGTCCAGAAGAATGGCGTTCTGCTGCTGCTGTGACAGGGATGTGAACTTCTGATAAGGGTCGAAATTTGGCTGGCCTATAAGCACATCCACCTGATCCTCAGATACTTCTTCATACCTTGAATAGATGACAGAAGAAAGCAGCATCGGAGCGAAGAATGCCAGCGCAAGCGATGTGATGGCGGCTGAACGGGCCTTCATGTTCAGTCCCGCCCAGCTTCCGCTGGCAAGGGATGACATGATGCCGAAGATTCCGAGATTTGTGACCCAAACCCACAGGGAGCCGCCTAGCGTGCCTGTGAATTCATACCACTGGACAAGGTGCGTGGTACGCGCGAAAGCATTGCCCAGCACAAGCCAAGGCCATGAGATCTGCGCACTCACAAAATACCATCTCTCCCAGGCGATCCACATCGCCGCAAGGAAGATGTATGGAAGCGCTCCCCTGAGCTTTTTGCGGCTGTAGTGGAAGAGCGCGAAGATGACTGACATCTGCAATGAGTTCGCCAGGACAGCGAAGATGCCGCCACCCACGGTGGCATTGCAGACCCAGAAGGTAGTGATAGCATTCCAGAGCACAAAGGCGCCATAGTGCCACCACCAAAAATGCCTCTGGCCTGTCTGGAACGCGATATGTTCCAGACAGAGCAGTGGCACTAAACCAAATAGAGCGAGGAAGCCAAGATGCGGCACAAGCCATGGGATGCTCATCAGTACAGCGAAGAGCACCACAAGGATCAGCATTGTCTTCCTCGGACCTTTCATGATTACTTCTCTGCCTCCTCGACAGCCTTGAAGTACTTGTATGAGTTAAGCTTGAGCTCACCAGCTGCAGCCTCATCGATAACGACTACGCCATTTGGATGCATCTGGAGTGCAGAAAGGGTAACATAGTGGCTTACAGGACCCTCGATAGCAGCCTGGATAGCCTTTGCCTTCTTTGAGCCGAAGCCCTCGATGAGAACCTCCTTGGCATCAGTAACGGTAGCAACACCTACTGACATAGCCTGGGCAGGCACCTTGTTCACGTCGTTGTCGAAGAATCTTGAGTTTACGACGCGGGTGTCGTATGTAAGAGTCATCACGCGGGTACGAGAAGAAAGTGAAGAGAATGGCTCGTTGAATGCGAGATGTCCATCCTCACCTACACCACCGAGGAAGAGGTCGATGCCACCTGCGTCAAAGATCATTTCCTCATACTTCTCACACTCCTCCTTAAGATCAGGAGCATTTCCATCAAGAAGATGAACATTCTTTCTGTCAATGTCAATGTGATTGAAGAGATACTTGTCCATGAATGAATGGTAGCTCTCTGGATGCTCAACAGGAAGACCTACATACTCGTCCATGTTGAAGGTGATGACGTTCTTGAATGAAATCTCGCCAGCCTTGCACATTCTTACGAGCTCATCATAAGTCTCGATAGGGGTTGAACCGGTAGCGAGTCCGAGAACGAATGGTTCATCGGTAACCGCAGCCTTAGCCTTGATGGCATCTGCGATGTGGTGAGCTGCCCAGATGGAAGCCTCTGCCTTTGTGTCTCTGATAATAACTTTCATTGTATTAAGTGTTAAAGTGTTTCTACTGCCTTATAAGCCTCAACGATCTCTGCTACAAGTGGATCGCCGGCTTCGATACCTGTATACTTGACAATGGTAGCCTCAAGTCCATCAGATGCGATGCTTGCAAGCATCTCCACGCTCTGAGGATCCTCTGGATTCTCGAAGTGGAGTGCACCACCTATGGCAAGAAGAAGCTTGTCATAAGGAAGGCCGAAGCTCTTCGCTGTCATCATAGGGAGGATGAGACGGTCATTTGGAGCGAGCTTGCGGAGTGGCTCACGTCCCACTCTGTTACACTCATCACGAAGGAATGGGTTCGAGAAGCGCTTGAGGATCTTCTCAATGTATGCGAAGTGAGCGTCATGGTCAAAGCCGAACTTCTTCACGAGGCCCTCTCCACTCTGCTGCATAGCTGCCTTAACGATAGGTGCAACCACTGGGTCAGCGATGCTCTCACCGATGGTAGAGATGCCTCTGAGCTTACCAAGATATGCAGCTGTCGCATGTCCTGTGTTAAGGGTGAACAGCTTTCTCTCCACATAGGCGAGGAGGTTGTCCACTGGGGTCATGCCAGGGATCTGAGGGATCTCACCTACGAAGGATGACTTCTCTACATCCCACTCAAAATACTCCTCCACTGCCACGTCAAGAGGAATCTCACAGCGTACTGGAGGTACGATGCGGTCTACGGCTGCATCAGGGAAGCCGACATGGCTTTCCGCCCATGCAGCGGTCTCAGCATCGAGCTGAGCGAACACGAGCTCCTTGAGCTGCGAGGTGGCGCGAAGACCATTCTCACAGGCGATCACATTGAGAGGAGCCTCATTTCCTGCCGCCTTTCTGGCTACAAGGCCCTTCGCGATGGCTGGAGCCACAAACTTGAGGATGCGAAGACCTACCGCAGTAGTGATGACCTCTGCGTCCACCACCTCCTGTACTGCCTCTGGGCTGTTTGAGTTCACAGCTCTGATACCCTTGATATCGATATCACGGCTGACTGCGTCAGTCACGTGTACGGTATACTCTTTTCTACTGTTGATGTTTGTGAGGAGTTCCTCGACTACATCAGCAAAAACCACTTCGTAGCCGGCCTCTGCGAGGACAGCTCCGATAAAACCGCGGCCAATGTTACCCGCGCCAAACTGGATTGCTTTTTTCATGATATGTACTAATTAACCAAATCTATGGTAGTCATTTTCTTTGCTGCTGTCTTCTCTGGCGGCGCCTGGGTAGTGGCGATGATCCTCTGGGCCACCTCTATGCGCTGGAGAGAATATGATTTGAATGCGTCCCAGCTGTAGTACGGAGCAGTCTCCGACTCGATAGGGAGCACCATGTCTCTTTCATTGTACATCATCCTCACCAGGACATCTCCTGACTTGTTCCTGTAGAAGATGAACTGGATGTTGAGTGACATAGGGAAATCGTAGGAGCGGAACACATCCTTGATGCGGTCTGCATCCCCTACTGCTATGTTATAGCCAGGTATGTCCATGAGGGCGAACAATGCCATGGCAATGATATCGTGTCCGAAACGCAGGCGAGCCTTGTACTCGCCGCTCTGCATGTCTTCCTCGGCCTGGTCGATGATGTTCTGGAGAGTAGTCCATGCGAAGGCCCACTGGCGTCCCCTCTGGAACAGCACATCCGGGCCCTTGGAGTTATAATACCTGTAGTTCAGTGCATCCCAAAGCTTGTAGGTCTCCTCGATAGGGATGAACTCCCAGAAACGGTCCTGCACGTTTTCGTTGCACTGGACAGCCTGAGCCACCGCGAAGAAACGCTTCACCACGTCCTCAGGCTTGCCATACTTGGACAGGATGGAGAGGTCTGTAATGAGCGGGCCGAATACCTTCTCTGCGTCTGCACTGTTCTTGAGACGCTCCTTGAAGGAAGCCTGCCAGTAAGCATTCTTGTTATCATAGCCCTCATCTGTAGGCTTGACATCAGGGTTATTCAGGGTAAATGGATTCAGGTAGTACATGGTATTCTCACCTGCCGCCTGAGAGATCCTGAGGCTGGCATCCTGCTCCTTGAGTCCTTCGCAAAATGCAGACATGGTGAGGATACAGCGAGGGACAATGGTAGATTTCGCATCTATCCTGGCGCCCTTAGGAAAGACCTCAGGATAGTTATGGTACATGTTTCGGGCAATGATATGCTGGCTCTGGGCACCGAGACCAGTAAGGTCAGAGCCAAAGCCATCCAGGAATGGATACGCCTTCTCGTAACGCCTCAGATACTCCTCGCCCTTCTCTGTGAGGATACCCAGCTCATGAGCCTCACGGAAAAGCTCCATGTTCTTTCTGACATCGGAATTTGACGAGATGTTACGCTCTCCGTGACGGCCATAATGACTGATGTAGAAAGGCTTATAGCCCTTCGGAGCCTTGGTGTAAGCCGGGATGTTCTCGTGGTCGTAGGTATAGTAAACGGTGCCTGCCTTGTCCGGATCAGCCACTATCTCAGCATACGAGTCACGTACCGCAGTCTGACGACTCAGCAGCTCATCAGCACGCTCCTTTCCTGGCTTCTGCGCAAAAAGAGGAAAAGCCGAGAAAAGTAGCGCACCAGCAAGGATGTATATGTATGCTGACCTACCCATGACCTTATTCAATCATCTTTCAAATTTACTGAATTTTGCTGAAAAAACCCCACAAATCTTCGTCAGATGAAGAATAAAGTGAATTCAGGATTTCCTCGTCCTCAAGTGCCTCACTGACCTTCGCCAGAATCTCCAGATGCTCGTCTCCGACGCCGGCTATTCCGATGACCAGATGAGCCTTCTCTCCGTCGAAATCAGCTCCCTCAGGATACTGAAGGACCACAATACCCGAGTGCTTGACTGCCTGCTTCGCCTCGGAAGTACCATGAGGTATGGCAAGACCCTCCCCCATGTAAGTGGTGGCTATCTTCTCTCTCTCAAGCATGGCATCGGCATAAGCCTGATCCACATATCCAGCCTCCACAAGCATGCGTCCAGCACGGCGTATCGCATCTTCTTTCGACTCGGATGGGAGCCCCGCTATCACGTTCTGCTTCAACACGAGCGCAGCGGGAGCTGCAGGCTGCGCGACAGCGAAAGCGGCAGCTGGAGCTGGAGCGCCTGACTGCTGCTTCGCGACAGCAGCGAGCAGAGAGTCGAGAGCTGGATCGGAGAGGAAGTTCTCGATCTCGATGACCTTGGCGAACGGAGCGGTCTGTCTGGCGCGTTCTGCCAGCTGCTTCTGGCAAACCACCACGGACGCATCCGAAGGGATGCTTCCTACAGCTGAGTTTGTGCAGAGGACCTCAGGATGCCCAGCCTTCATGAGGCGGGCCTTGAAGCGTGTGGCGCCGAGAGCGCTGGAGCCCATACCTGCATCACACGAGAAGACTATCTTCCTGATGGACGAGTCCATCGTCATCGGTTCTACCGGCTCCGACGCGCTCTTGTTCTCCTCCTCACCCTGGAAGTCAGGGCGGGCCTTGACCATTGGCCACGCCAGAAGGAATGACACTACAGTGGAGAGCAGCACGCCCAGTATGCCTATGAGAGTCTGCCCCTTCGGCGACATGATGATGATGGAGATAAGGCTGCCAGGCGAAGCTGGAGCCACCAGACCAAAGTCCACGAGGGTGAAGAAGGTCAGCGCGCAGATGTTTCCTATCATCACTGCGAGAAGCAGGATAGGGCGCGCCAGCACATATGGGAAGTAGATCTCATGGATACCGCCGAAAAGCTGGATCACAGCAGCGCCAGGAGCAGACTGCTTGGTCGTGCCCTTGCCGAATACCCAGCATGCAAGCAGTATTCCGAGACCAGGACCCGGATTCGGGTCTATCAGGAACAGCATCGAATGTCCCATCTCCGCAGCCTGCTGGATGCCGAGTGGAGTCATGATACCGTGATTTACAGCATTGTTAAGGAAGAGCACCTTCGCTGGGTCGACGAGCACCGCGAGCAGCGGGTTCATCTTGTGCGCGAGCATCCAGTTCACGCCATGGCTCAGCAGGTCCGTCACCCATGTAACGGCGTGACCTATAAGGAGATGGCCAATGATAGCGAGTATCATGGCAATGATACCGAGCGAGAAGTTGTCCACCAGCATCTCGAAGCCGGAGTGGACCTTGCCCTTCACGAGAGCATCAAACTTCTTCACGCAGTATCCCGCCAGCGGTCCCATCATCATGGCTCCGATGAACATCGGCGTGTCGGAGCCCACAATGACGCCCATGGCGGCTACGGCTCCTGCCACGCCTCCTCTGTCGCCAGCTACATTCTTACCTGCGGTGTATGCGATAAGCATCGGGAGCATGTACTTGAGCATTGGGGATACCAGAAGGGCGATCTTCTCATTTGGCCACCAGCCGCCACTTATGAAGATGGCGGTGATGAGTCCCCATGCGATGAATGCGCCGATGTTCGGCATGACCATTGCGCTCAAAGCGCGTCCAAACCTTTGTATCTGTGCTTTCATTTCCTGATGTTTTCCTTGACTGATGGTACTGCCGGAGAGGCGACGCTGAATGCATCAAGCCCCAGTCCCAGCAGGAGTGCCGTAGCGTTCAGGTCAGACGCCAGCTCGCCACACATGGCTACCCTGATGCCGGCTCTGTGAGCGGCATCGATGGTCATCGCCACGGCGCGTGCCACGGGCTGACTGAGCGCATTGTAAAGATATGATACAGAAGCATTTCCCCTATCCGCAGCCATTATGTACTGCGTAAGGTCATTTGTGCCAATGCTGAAGAATGAGCACTGCTGGGCAAGTTTGTCCGCCATGATAACGGCGGCAGGGGTCTCGATCATGATGCCCACTTCGATGTCGCGATCGAAGCTGATGCCCTCCTGGGTAAGCTGCAGCTTACACTCATCAAGGCAAGCCAGCGCCTGACTGAGCTCCTCGACTGTATCGACCATAGGGAACATGATCCTGACAGGCCCAAATACAGAGGCGCGAAGGATGGCGCGCAGCTGCGGACACATTATCTCCGGATGTGCCAGGCTGAAGCGTATGCCCCTCAGTCCGAGGAAAGGATTCTCCTCTTTCGGCATGTCCATATACGGCAACGCCTTGTCTCCACCTATATCCAATGTCCTGATGGTGAGAGGCTTGCCCTTGCAGGCAAGTACAGCGTCCCGATAGGTCTCAAACTGTATGCTCTCTGATGGCAGCTGATTCGAGAGCATGAACACAAATTCAGTACGGAAAAGGCCAATGCCATCGGCTCCGGCCTCCATGGCACTCACGACCTCCCCTATGTTTCCTGCGTTTGCAAATACAGGTATCTTCTTTCCTTCCCGGGTGACAGCAGGCTCGAAACGGTGCTCATAAACCTCTCCAAGGGATGACTCCTCCATATCGAGACGAGCCTCGAAATCCTTCATTTGCTGCGGTGTAGGACATACTATGACCTCACCGGCATATGCATCTACGAGAAGTACATCTCCCTTCGTGATGCCACTTATGTCGGTGCCGACCACTACTGGGACACCATGATTTCCTGCAATGATACAGACATGGCTGGTGCGGCTTCCCCTGTGAGTCACAAAAGCTGATACCTTGGACATATCCATCTCTGCGGTATCCGAAGGGAGCAGCTCGTCTGCGACCACCACACTCCCGGGCTCCATGTCGCCCCAAGTGAAGACATCGCCACATAGCTTTCTCTCCAGTCGTCGACAGACGTCCCTGACGTCGTCGACCCTCGCACGAAGATACTCGTCGTCTGTATCCTCAGACATGCCGCAGACCTGCTCGCATGCCGCCTGGACAGCGGCCACTGGGGGCATGTCCTCCCCGAGGAAAGCCTCTATGCTTTCACTGAGCATAGGGTCCTCAAGCATCTCGAGATGTGCTGCGAACACATCCTCTTTTTCAGCCAGTTCCTCAAGGTCTGCGTGTACCGCGTCGTACGCTTCCTTGAAAGCAGCGGTAGCGTCACCACAGAAAATGACGTCCATGTGCACATCTGGCTTCATGAACGCCCTTCCTGCCGCAAGGCCTCTGGTTCCTATACCTTTAATCGTCATTCAGTGATAGAAGAAATGAACGAAGAGACAGCCTCAAGTACCTGAGCCTCGTCTCCTCCTTCCACTTTCACCTCCACCTCACTGCCCTGCTTAAGGCCGAGTGAGAGTATGGAAAGCATACTGCTGGCTTTGACAGTCTTCACCGGAGTCGACAGGGTCACTGCCGAATCGGCAAAAGACTTCACCAGCTTGACTAACTCCCCTACTGGACGCGCATGGAGTCCATTAGGGGCAGTTATTACGATGTTCTTTGATGTCATGTCTAGTAGATAACCTTGATCCAAGGAGCGTTCTCCTTCATCCACTTCATGACTGTGACTGGCACGTCTGTACACATACGGTCGCATCCGAGGTATGCGCCCAGCATGAAGTCCTCCACGCTCTGGCCTGGCCAGAGGCTCACTGTGATGCCTTCCTTATGTGCCTTCTCCACCATTGCTCTGGAAGTGCCTTCCATCTTGCAACCAAGTGTATAGATGCCTACAGTCTTCGCCATGGCGATGGTCTCGTCATTGATAGGCTTCGAGATGATAAGAAGAAGCTCTGCATCTGGATGATGTGTCTGAAGATAGCGGAGTCCACGATAGTCAGAAGATGTGAACACCATCTGAGAGTTCTTTGTCTTGATCTTCTTTACGGCCTGATAGATGGTCTCTACATACTTCTCCAGTCTCTCCTGTGGGTAGAGCTCCTCTGGCTTGGTCTTGAACTCCCACTCTACATAGAGGTTATCCTTACCATCGAGGAACTTGCAGAACTCCTCGAAGCGCATAATCTTGTTTCCCTTCTTGGTCACAAGTGCATCGATCTCCGCTGAAGTGTGCTCCTCAAAGATACCTGTGCCATTTGTAGTACGCTCGAGTGTATGATCATGAGTCATATACAGGACACCATCCTTGGTCATGCGGATATCCGTCTCAAAACCTGTGTATCCTGCATCCCAGCTCTCTTGGAATGCCTTGAGGGTATTTTCATCGCGCTCCATTCTACCACCACGGTGAGAGAATGCGCGAATAGTCTGGGTCTGTGCGTAAGCGCTGGCAGCCATGGCCAGGGCAATAAATGTAACAACGATCTTTTTCATATTTCGTACTATTTTTCAGTTTCACTGCTATATCCGTCAGCTCCTGTATTCCAGAGAGAAAGCATGGTGAGAAGGCCAAGGAATGCGACTACTATCATCACCTTGAATACAAGCTCCCAGCCGTGGTTATCCGCGAGGCTACCGAATACCCAGCCTGAGATGATAGGGGCAAGGTAGCTTACGAAGCCAATGATTCCGTTCGCCGAAGAGGCTCCACGGCGTGTCACCTGGTTTGACGCGATGACACCGATAAGGGCCTGAGGACCATAGATGAAGAATCCAGCGCAAACAAGGAATACACTGAGCACGATAGGGTTCTTGATAGGAAGGAAGCAGAATGCCGCGATGAAGATCATCACACCAAGCATGCAGAACACGCAGGTTCTCTGGCCACGGCTCTTGAAGAGCTTGTCAGTGAGGACACCTGCCGCAAGCATACCGAGCACTCCGAACACCTCGAAGCAAGCTACGACTGCAGCTGAAGCTCCAGGGGTAAGGCCACGGCTC
Organism: Bacteroidales bacterium; assembly: GCA_024398295.1. GTDB lineage: Bacteria > Bacteroidota > Bacteroidia > Bacteroidales > UBA932 > Cryptobacteroides. The sequence goes on along the minus strand of JAKSJL010000001.1, from coordinate 4,763 downwards.
TCCTGAAGGAAGGTTGGGCCCCAGTCAAGTACCGCCATACGGACGATATATACGAAGAAGTCACCAAGTGCAAGAATCCAGACTATAGGATTGAGGATGACCTTCTTGATGAGGAACTCTCTGTGAGACTTCTTGTCGTCCTCGCTCTGCTCTGCCTTCTCGTTTCCATCACTGAGCTCAGGAAGACCCACTGACTTAGGGGTATCACGAAGTGTGATTATAAGGAAGATGACACCTATCACAGCGATGATGGCTGGGACAAAGAATGCCCACTGCCATGCGCCATAATGCTGGAGCATACCGTCTACATATGCCTGGGCCTGGGTAGGGTCCATCTTGTCAGTGACAGCCTGGGTATTCTCCATCACTCTCTGGCGAAGGACTTCGCTTCCACGCATGTCCTTTCCGAAATGGCCCATGATGAAGCCACTGAGGACAGCAGCCACAAACGCACCGATAGAGTGCGACGTGTTCCACAGGGACATCTTTGTAGCAAGCTCCTTAGGTGGAACCCAATGCGTGATGAGACGGTTGCATGGAGGGAATCCACAGCCCTGGAAGATATTGTTCACAATGAGCAGCACCGCAAACAGCGCCACAAGAGACTTGGTGAACTCTGGGCCATAGTCAGCACCCACGAAATAAGCACAGATCATGGCACCTGCACCGAAGAGGAAATTGACAATGGCACTGACTGAAAGTCCTGTGACCATGTGCCAACGTCCATTGAGACGGTCTGCAAGGAAGCCATTGACCAGCTTGGATACTCCATATATGAGGCTGACAGCAGCGATGATCACACCAAAAGTGGACTTGGTGATGCCATACTCAGCGGTCAGGCCTGGGATAACAAACGAAAAATTCTTTCTCACAAAATAGAAGGTCGCATAGCCCACCATGGTGCCTATGATGACCCTCCACTGCCAATAATTGAATGAGTGTTTAGTTTTCTGTGCCATTAGTGATTGGTTCTTTTATCATACAAATATAGTCAAAATGACTATAGGGTGGCACGGATTACGTTAAAAAATAAATTTATAATTTATCTTTGTAGACACATGAAGTATACTAGACCAATCATATTATCATTGCTCCTGACATGCCTCACGGCGAGCGCCCAGCAAACATATGGTACTTACATTCAAGAAGATACCAGACGTGCTGGAGCGGTCTTTGCACCTTACGACATGTCGCCAAGGGTTGATACAGGGGCTCCTCGCGGATACTCCCCCGTGTACATCAGTCATTTCGGAAGACATGGTGCCAGATTCATGTCAGATGGCGTGAAGGACCAGAAGTTCCTTTCTATCATGCAGAAAGCAGACACCCTGGGCATCCTCACCACTGATGGGAAGGAGATGCTGCGCAGGACTGAAGCCATCTGCAAGCAGGCGGAAGGACGCTATGCGCAGCTCACCGAGCTCGGACAGAGCGAGCATAAAGCATTGGCACAGAGGATGTTCCAGCGCTTTCCAAAAGTCTTCAAGGTTAAGGCTGGCGCCGTGAGGGCTGAGTCATCTGTAGCGCCACGCTGCCTTGTCAGCATGAGCGCATTCACTAACGCCCTCAGAGGCTGCGCCCCACAGCTGGAGTTCAGCTTCGCGGCCGGCGACAGGTATCAGAGTTACATTGCCCCTGAAGGGACCGTGGACATCGTGCAGAAGATTGCGAGAAGGACAGCGGACTCATTGACAAGGTCACATTCGAAAGGCGACAAGCTTTTCGCGAGGATATTCACAGATACAGAGAAAGCTGCAGCATTGGCTTCACCTGGCACATTCGCGAACCTGGCGTATGGGCTGGGTTGTGAGGCTATCTGCATAGGGGATGATGAACTTGACCTCTTCAAGTTCTTCGACATCGACGAGCTCGAGGGCTACGCCATCGTGCGCAACAACCTCTCATTCGCATGGAGCGGGCGCACCTTGGAGACTGGTGACGTACGCGCGAGGTCGGCTGCACCCCTTCTGCGCCGGATAGTGGAAAAGGCCGACGAGGCGCTCTCCGATGGCCACATCGTCGCCGACCTCTGCTTCGGGCACGACAGCAACGTCCTGCCCCTTGCCTGCCTCATGGGCATTGACGGAGCTGATCAGGATATCTCCTTCGTCGACGCGCACAAGACCTGGCGCGCAGACGAGCACCTCTGCATGGCGTCAAACATCCAGCTCGTTTTCTACAGGGACCGAAAAGGTCACGTGCTCGTGAAAATACTTGAGAATGAGAGAGAAAGGCTACTGCATATAGGCATTTCTCCAGTACAGGGCTGCTACTATGACTGGGAGGCTCTCCGCAGCGCCTTGTTATTGAAATGTGCATAATTCTTGCTATATTTGTGTCTTTGTAAACAAAGACCCAAAATGGTATCTGAGCTTCTGAAAGCATTCGTCATCGGCATCTGTGCATCGGCCCCTCTGGGACCGGTAGCTATGCTCGTGATGCAGAAGACACTCCGGTACGGAAGGTTAGGCGGATTTGCCACCAGCCAGGGCGCGTCTGTCGTAGACACATGCTACGCTACACTGAGTCTGCTGGCACTGAGCCTGGTACAGTCATTCCTGGACGATCATCAGATGATAGTCATGTTCGTGGGTGGCACCCTGATCCTTATGGTCGGAGCCCTGATGCTTAGAGGCATTCCTCCCAAGCCAAGCAGCCCGAAGCAGCATTTCATGCCTGCAGAGACTCCAGACATAGGTTGGGGATTCATGGGGCAGGCGCTGGCATCAGGCCTCTCGAACCCAGGCGCGATACTGGTTCATTTCACACTCTTCTCATTCTTTGGCATCGAGGTGGCAGGACTGGTTCCTACCATTTCCATCATAGCCATGGTCTTCCTGGGCACCGAATTCTACTGGTTCTTCTTCACACTTCTCATCAGCAAGTGCAGGGAGAAATTCAAGATGGGCACTGTCAGATACATGATAATGGTTTCCGGCTACATCGTGATCGGTTTCGGACTTGCCTTCCTGACAAATGGCATCAAAATCCTATTAACTAGCTAATAAACAATCATTTATATGTCAAACAAAATCCTTTCGAACTGGATAGTCAAAAACCTTCTCATCGCTGTGGGACTGGTTCTTGGATTGGTAATAGGCGTAAGCATTCTCCTTAACCTCTACACCCATCACGGGGAGAGACTGGGCGTGCCTGATTTCACGAACCTCACAGTAGAGGAGGCTCAGGAGCTGGCCGACAGCGCAGGCCTCAAGGTCGAGATCGAGGACTCTGTATTTGTGAAGAAGATGAAGAAGGGAGCTGTATTCAGCCAGACGCCGAAGCCAGGCTCAGCAGTGAAGTCAGGAAGAAGGATCATGCTCATCACAAATGCAAAGACAGCACAGAAGGTGATGATGCCAAATGTGGTGGACCGTCCAGTGAGAACAGCCCGCTCGGAGCTCTCAGCGAAGGGATTGAACATCGGCAAGCTCGTGTTTGTGGATGCTTCTGATAACAATGTAGTACGTCAGCTCTACCGTGGCCGCGTCATCAAGCCTGGTACCATGATAGACAGCGGATCTGACATCGTCCTCGAGGTAGGTCTCCAGCAGGAGGATTGCTACACCACAGTGCCAAATGTGATAGGCAAGAAATATCTAAATGCTATAAATACCATCAACGACTACTCCCTCAATGTAGGTCGTGTGAAGTTTGATTCCAGCGTGAAGGATTATACAGACTCACTCAATGCAGTCGTATACGCGCAGGGTCCTGAGAATCCTCGCACCTCTGTGATGATGGGCGAGAAGGTCAACATAACCCTCACCGTGGATCCAGCGAAAATGGAGAAATAGCTATGAGCGAGTACATTGACACAGAGCTGGATGAGGAGATCATCCCTGGCAGCGTCGCTGAGAACGGAGCCATCGTGGAGGAAGTGGATGGCGATGAGGAGCAGGGCATGTTTGAGCACTTCAGGCTCAATGTAGACAAGGGGCAGACCCCGATGAGGCTCGACAAATACATGGCCACGCACCTGGAAGACACATCGCGTCACCGCATCCAGATGAGCATCAAGGCTGAGTATGTAAGGGTTAACGAGAAGATAGCCAAGGCAAACCTCATAGTAAGGCCTGGCGACATCATCCGCTTCGTGATGCCTTATCGCCGCAGGGGCATGGAGATCCTTCCGCAGGACATTCCACTAGATATCGTCTATGAGGACAATGATGTCCTGCTGGTGAACAAGCAGCCTGGAATGGTGGTACATCCTGGCCACGGCCATTTCGAGGGGACTCTTATCAATGCTCTCTCATACCATCTAGGTATCTCACAAGGTCCTGACGCAGAGGATGAGCGTATGGGCATACTCGTTCACAGAATCGACAAGGACACTTCTGGACTCCTGGTAGTGGCAAAGAACGACGAAGCTCAGCTGAACCTTGCCAAGCAGTTCTTCGACCATTCGATTGAAAGAAGATATGTAGCTATAGTCTGGGGAAATCTCAAGGAAGACGAGGGTACGATAGACGGAAACATCGGACGAGATCCAAACGACAGGCTACGTTTCCGCGTTTACGACGATCCTGAGAAGGGCAAAAGAGCGGTCACACACTACAAGGTCCTGGAGAGATTCGGCTTTGTGACCCTAGTGGAGTGTAAGCTCGAAACTGGCCGCACACATCAGATACGTGTACATATGAGCAGCATAGGGCATCCTCTGTTCAACGATGAGCGCTACGGCGGCTCAGAGATACGCAAGGGAACCATCTACGCCAAATACAGGCAGTTCATCGAGAACTGCTTCAAGCTCTGCCCTC